>QKGW01000195.1 GCA_003250275.1 Alphaproteobacteria bacterium | reverse complement strand
AGATCAGCGGCGTGACGTGGTTCATCGGCGGCATCCGGCAGGGGGTCTCGGGGAAGGCCCACAAAGAATGGGGTCGCGGCGCCCTCTCCCGCAAGAGCGCCGCGACCGGTTCAGAAGCCGAAGGTGAAGATCGCCAACCCTCCGGCGAGCGCGCCGAGCGGCGTTACCCACCACTGCCGCTTGGGATTGATCGCCGCCGCCGAGAACAGCCAGACGCCGAGGCCGACCTTGGCCGAGGCGGCGAGCGCGAGCAGCGGCGTCGCCGAGATCTGCAGCATCGACGGATTGGCGATGAAGCCGAGCGGCAGGATGAACAGCCCGATGCCGAGCTGCATCGAACGCCACGCGACCGGCAGCCACGCGGTGTTGGCGAGCCCGGCGGCGATGAACACGTTGCCGCACACCGGCGGGGTGATGGTGCAGAGCAGCGCGTACCAGAACACGAACAGGTGCGCGTAGAGTTCGGGCACGCCGAGTTCGACGAGCGCCGGACCGGCGACCGCGACGGTGATGATGTAGGCGGCGGTGGTCGGCAGCTCCATGCCGAGCACCAGACCGGCGAAGCCGGTGAGGATCAGCGCGATCCAGAGGTTGCCGCCCGAGGCGGAAAGGATCAGCGAGGTGATCTTGACGCCGACGCCGGTCATGTTGAACACGCCGACGATCAGGCTGGCGCAGACGATGATCGCGGCGATCGCGGCGATCTGCCGCCCCGCCTCGACGCAGCCGCTCCACAGCCGGTGCAGCCAGCGGCGGAAGCGGATCGTACCGTAGCCGTCGGCGAGCAGGAGCACCGCGGTGACGACGGTGGCGAGCGCGGCGGCGTAGGGCGCGGTGTAGGCGGTGAACACCAGGAGCCAGAGCAGCATCCCGAACGGCACCGCGAAGAACGGCAAGGTGCGCAGCACCAGGCCCCAACCCGGCAGATCCTCCTTGCGCATCCCCGAGAGGTTCCAGCGGATCGCGAAGAGGTGGACGCCGAACCACACGGTGGCGAAGAACAGCACCGCCGAGGGCGTCGCCGCCTTCATGATGCTGAGGTAATCGGTGTGCAGCAGCTCGGCCATCACGAAGATGCCCGCGCCCATCAGCGGCGGCATGATCTGGCCGCCGGTCGAGGCGACCGCCTCCACCGCCGCCGCCATCGCGGGCGGGTAACCGAGGCGCTTCATCGCCGGGATCGTCACCATGCCGGTCGAGGCGGTGTTTGCGGCGGCGACGCCCGAGATCGTGCCGTACATCGCCGAGGAGAGCACCGCCACCTTGGCGGCGCCGGCGCGGAAACGCCCGGCGACCTGGATCGCGAGCGCCATGAAGCCGGTGCCCGCCGCGCCCGCCGAGATGAACGAACCCAAGATGATGAACGGCGCGACGGTTTCCGAGGAAATCTCCGCCATCGAACTCCAGAGACCGCCCTCGGCGATGGTGAGGGTGCCGAGGAAGTAGGTGAACGGCAGTTCGCCGTGGCCGAAGGTGCCGGGCACGAGATGGCCGAACACGCCGTAGAGCAGGCAGATCGAGGCGATCGTCGGCAGGATGATCTTGACCGAACGGCGCGCCATTTCGAGCACGGTCAGGATCAGCACGCAGCCCATCGCCACCTGCAACGGCCCTTCGAGGGAGCCATACTGGTCGACGAGGGTTTCGTAATCGAGCGCGACGTAGGCCGCCGCGGCGATGCCGACCGCGCCGAGGACGTAGCCGAGCCAGCGTTCGAACGTCGTCCGCACCGGGAGGAAGTAGAAGATCCAGGCGGCGGCGAGGATCACGTGGATCGGCCGCGCCACCAGCGCCGGAACCAGCCCGGCGAAGATCAGGTAGAGGTGAAACCCCACCGACGCGATACCGAGGCCAAGCTGCGCCCAATCGCGTACGGCGATTTGGCGCAGCGGGCCGGCGAGCGGCGCGTCGGGCGGAATGACGCGGCCTTCATCGGGGTCGATCATCCGCCCCGCGGGAACTCCAGAGCTCATTTTACTTCATGGAATCCGGCAGCTTCACCCCGGCTTCCCGATAGTACTTGGCCGCGCCGGGGTGCACCTTCGCGCCCATCAGCGTGATCATCTCGGGCGAGACGCCCTTCCACCACGGATTGTCGGCGGCGAGCTTGCCCTTCCATTCCCAGAAGGTCTTGGTGATCGCGTAAGCGGCGTGTTCGTCCATCTTGTCGGTGCCGTAGGCGCCCACCGGCATCGCCAGCGTCGCGACCGGCTTGTCCTGGCCCTTATAGGTGCCGGCAGGCAGGGTCATCTTCGCGTACATCGGGTTCATCCCGATGATCTTGTCGCGCTCGGCGTCGGTGAACGACAGCACGGTGAGGTCGTTGGTGGTGGCGAGTTCGACGAGCTGCGGCGTCGGGTGCGACGAGCAGGTGGCGAAGCCGTCGATCTTGGCGTTGCGCATCGCCGAGCTGGCGGCGGGGAGTTCGACGGATTCGATGTTCACCTTCTCGACGAGACCGAGGACGCCGAGGATCTTCTGCACGCTCTGCTCGCAGAAGGTGCCCTTGCCGCCGGCGACGAAGGTGTGCCCGGCGAGGCCCTCGACCGAGGTGATGCCGGTTTCGTTGCGCACCACGAAGTGCACGGTGATGCCCGGCATCACGAACAGCGAGCGGGCGTTGTCGTGCGCCTGGCCCTCGAACGGCTTCTTGCCCTCGCGCGCGGAGGCGAGCAGCGACGGCGGCGCGGTAAAGACGAAGTTGCCGGGGCGGACGAACGATTCCTTGACGTTCTGCACCGAGCCCTGGCTCTCCTCGACGGTCGGCACGAACTGCGGGTCCGCCTTCTTCAGCATTTCCGCGATCTGCACCGTCATCATGTAGTAGGACGAAGTGGTCTTGGCGGACTTCAACGTCACCGGCGTCTGCGCCGCGGCTTCACCCGCGACCAGCCCGCAGGCCATCACACCCAACACTCCCGCAACCAGCGTCTTCATGGCTTGAGTTCCTCCCGGTCTTGGCGGCCATCCCGCGCGCCACAGTCTAGCCGAGACTCTGCCGTTTGGAAGCTACAACCGCCCTCTTTCGCTCAATATTCTTGCCGAAATCGGAGCGATTCTTTGCGAAATCCGCTTCGATCCCGACACACGCGTCACAAACCGCAGAATCGGCGCACGGCTAATGGAATCCGAAGGGGATTCCGAGCGCCACGGCGGGGAAGAAATAGACCGCGAGCACGGTGGCGAACATCATCGCGATAAACGGCCACACGCCCTTGATCACCGGCTCGATCGGCGTCTTCGCCACCGCCTGGATGACGTAGAGATTGAGCCCGACCGGCGGGGTGATCAGCGCGCACTCGATCATCAGCATGAAGATCACGCCGAACCAGATGGTGTCGATGCCCATGTCGAGCAGCGCCGGATGCAGCACCGGCATCATGATCATCAGCATCGACATCGATTCGAGGAAGAACCCCATCACCAGCAGCACCGCGCACACCGCGAACACGAACGGCCCGACGGTGGTGAGGTTGTCGGAGACCGCCTGCGCCACCTCCTGCGGGATCTGGTAGAGGGTGATGGCTTTGCCGAACACCGTCGCGCCGGCCATGATCAGGAAGATCGTCACCGTGGTGCGCATCGATTCCATCGCCGCCTCGCGCAGCCCCTGCCAGGTGAGGCTGCGCTTGACCACCACGGTGATCAGCGCGGCGACGAAGCCGAGCCCGGCGGATTCGGTCGGCGTGCAGACGCCGAGGTAGATCGAGCCGATCACCAGCACCGCGATCGCGATCACCGGCAGCGCCTCCAGCGTGGCGGCGCGGCGCTCGGCCCAGTCCGCCTTGGGCGCGCGGCGGCAGCCCTTGCCGAACTTGCCGTAGAGGAAGCTGAAGGCGATGAACATGCCGCACAGCAGCACCCCCGGCCCGACGCCGGCGAGGAACATGTCGGCGATCGAATCGTCGGTGAGCACGCAGTAGACGATCATCGGGATCGACGGCGGAATGAGGATGCCGAGGGTGCCGCCCGCGGCGACGAGGCCGTAGACGAACGGCCGCGCGTAGCCGCGCTCGGTCATCTCCTTGATCGCCACGGTGCCGATCGTCGCGGCGCAGGCGACCGACGAACCCGAGATCGCCGCGAACACCGCGCAGGAGAGCACGGTGGCGATGCCGAGGCCGCCCGGCCAGTGTCCGACCCAGCTCTGCACCGCCGCGAACAGGCTCCGCCCCGCCCCGCCCTTCAACAGCACGTTCGACATCAGAAGGAACAGCGGCACCGCGAGCAGCACGAAGCTGTCGGTGAGGGAGTAGAGCCCCTGCGGCACCATCAGCGGCGAGAGCCCGGCGGCGAGCAGCATCGCGAGGCCGAGGCCGCCGAGCGCGAACGCCACCGGCACGCCGACCGCCATCAGGCCGCCCATCGCGGCGAGGAGGAGCGCCGCGGTCATCGCCGGCCCTCCCGGCGCACCCAGGTGCGCACCAGTTCGACCGCCGTCTGCATCGTGAGCAGGCCGAAGCCGACCGGGATCGACGCCTCGGTGAGCCAGCGCGGCAGGCCGAGCATCGAGGCGGTGTGGCGGTTCTGCTCCACCGATTCGATCACGATCGCCGCACCGTAGAGCGTGGCGCACAGCGCGAAGGCGAGGATCACCAGCAGGCTGAAGGTTTCCGCGATGCGGCGGCGGCGCGGCCCCATGCGCTGGGTGAAGAACTCGATGACGATGAGATCGCGGTTGCGCAGCACGAACGCGGCGGCGAGGTAGGTCGCCCAGATCTGCAACGCGAGCGAGATTTCCTCGGTCCACGGCGTCGGCGCGGTGAACACGTAGCGCGAGATCACCTCGGCGGTGATGAGGAAGCCGACGGCGAAGAACAGCCACGCCGCCAGCCGCCCGCAGGCGTCGGAAACCTTGTCGATCAAACCGAACATCTCGTCACTTCACCCCGCGCGCGGGCGCGGTCCCCGTTTTACTTGAGCGCCTGCGCTTCGGTGATCAGCTTCGCGCCGAGCGGACCGGCCCACTGCTTGAACTCGGCGATCACCGGTTCGGTGGCGGCGCGCCACTTGGCGCGTTCGGCGGGGGTGAGTTCGATCACCTTCATGTGCTTCTTGGTCTCGACCAGGGCGTCGGCCTCGAGCTGCTCCATCTTGTTGCGCAGATCGGCCTCGACGGTGCGGCCCGCGGCGGTGACGATCGCGCGCTGCTGGTCGGTGAGGCCCTGCCAGACCTTTTCGTTGACGATGACGATGAACTCGACGTCGGCGTTGTTGGTCACGGTCATGGTGTCGGTGACCTGGTAGAGCTTGCGCGCCGGAACCGTGGTGATGCCGGTCATGCCCGCATCGACGGTGCCACGCTGGTAGGCGATGAACTGCTCGGAGCCCGAGAGCATCGTCGGCGCGCCGCCGACCGCCTCGATGAAGCGGCCGAGGGTCTTGCCGAACACGCGCACCTTCTTGCCCTTGAGATCGTCGGGGTTGCGCACCTCGAAGCCCTTGGTGATCAGGATCGAGCCGCCGAACGCCTGCCACCACAGCACGCGGCTGCCGGTTTCGAGGATCGCCGCGTCGAGCGCGGAGCGGATCGGGCTGCCGGGCGCGGTCGCCGCGCGCACGCGCTCGTTGGAATCGAACAGGAACGGCACGTAGAACACATCCACCGCCGGGATCGTGCCGGCGAACTGGGCGAGCGAGACCGAGCCCATGTCGACCGCGCCGGTCGACACCGCCTGCGGCGTCTCGGCGTCCTTGTAGAGCTGCGAGGCCGGGTAGATTTCGACCTTGATGTCGCCCTTGCTCTCGCGCTCGACGATTTCCTTGAACGCGAGGAGGTTCTGGCCGACGTGGTGCTTCGCGGGCATCTGCGAGGTGACGCGCAGCACCGTCGCCGCGTCCGCCGCGCCCGACGCCACCGCCAAACCGAGGCCGATCAGGCCTCCGAGCATCCATTTCCGCATCGTGTCCTCCCGAGATCTCTTTTGTGGGCCCGAACGAAAACTTCGGGCATGGCCGTTTCGCCTTAACAAGATGACGAAATCCCATACCGGAAAGACAGAAAATGATCCACCCAAAAACATAAAAATCCCCGTTCCGCATTGCGAAACGGGGACTTTTCGAGCTTTTGGCGGATTACGCCTCGCCGTGGTCGCGCCAGTAGGCGTGAATCTCTTCGACCGCCTTCGGAATCAGGGTCTCGACGTCGTCCTGAATCCGCTTGAGATCGGCGGGCGAAAGCTGCAGCAGCGGCTGGCCATCGGCATCGGACGCGAGCGCGAGGATCGGCACCAGATGCAGGCGCGCCTGGTCGTCGTCGAGGATCGGCAGCCATTCCTCGGGGCGCAGGTCGACCGCGGCCATGAAGCCGTCGGCCCAGTCGGCGGCGTCGGCGCTGCCGTCGGGATTTTCCCACAGCAGCGGGTCGATGCCGTAGCCCTCCTCGATGTCCTCGATGATGCGGGCGTAGTGGTCCATCACCATCTCGGCGACGTGGGCTTCGAGCTTCTTGTCGGCGAAGCCTTCGCCCCACACCCAGGAGAGCCATTCCTCCGGCTCCACCGCGAACGGCGCCACCGCAAGGCCGGTCAGGAAGCCGTCGAGCTCGGAGAGCTGCATACAGTCCTCGGGCGCGTCTTCGGAGGCGAGCGCCTCGTCGAGTTCGGCCACCAGTTCCGCATCGTCGTCGAAGTCGTCCTCGGCCATTCCCCCGCTCCTTTTTCCGCGTGTGAACCCCACCGATAGAGGACCGCGCCCCCTTTGTCGAGGACCGATCAGTCGCGCGTGTCGAATCGCCGGTAGTGCAGCATCGCGACGCTCGCGTACGGGCTGGTCAGCTCGTGCAACGGCACCGCCGGCTTGACTTCGGTGAACGGCAGCGCGACCTCGGCATCGGGCGCGCCGAGCGCCGCCTTGGCGAGTTCGCGGCCCGCCGCGAAGCCGAGCGCGAAGCCGCGCCCGCAGTAGCCCACCGCCGCGAACACGCCGTCGTCGAGGCGATGGAAGTGCGGTGCGAAGTCCGGCACCATCGCGAGCCAGCCGCTCCAGACGTGGGTGAACCACGGCTTGCCGATCACCGGAAAGACCTTGGCGACGCGGTCGCCGACCTTGTCGCGCAGGCGTGCGTGCGCGCCGACCCACGGCAACGCGAGGGTCGCACCGGTGATCATCCGCCCGGCGCCGTCCCAGTGGAAGAAGTGCAGATCGGCCTGGGTGTCGGACGCGGCGATGCCGGTCGGCAGCACCATCTTGCGCACCGCCTCGGGCTGCGGCAGGGTCGCCATCTGGAAGTTCAGCAGCGGCACCACCGAACGCTTGAGGCCGGGCCAGAGCTTATCGGTGTAGGCGTTGGTGGCGAGGATCACGGTGTCCGTCTCGACCCGGCCGCCCGGCGTGCGCAGCACCCACTTGCCGTCGGATTTCGCGATCCGCGTCGCCGGGGAACGGGTGAACACCTGCGCCCCCGCCGCAAGCGCGACGCGCGCGAGCTCGCGGGTGAAGCCGAGCGGGTTGACGTGGCCGCCCTCGGGGAAGAACAGGCCGCCGTGATACCAGGTCGAGCCGAGCTTTTCCGAGGCCGCCGCCTTGTCGAGCATTTCGCAGGGCACGCCGAGCTTCGCCCACTGCGCGTGGCGGCGTTCGAGCAGATCGAGGCGCGCCGGGCGGTGCGCCGGGGCCATCCAGCCGGTCTGCACCGCGTCGCACTGCATGTCGTGCGCGCGCACGACGTCGAAGAACTGCGTCGCCGCGCCGCCGATCAGGCGCGCGAGGCGCTCGCCCGCATCGCCGTAGCGCGCGATCAAGTCGTCGGGATCGAGCTTCGAGAGCGTCGGGATCGCCATGCCGTTGTTGCGGCCCGACCCGCCCTCGCCGAGCTCGCCCGCCTCCAGCACCGCGACCGACGCGCCCTTCTCGCGCAGCGCCAGCGCCGCGGAAAGGCCGGTGGACCCGGCGCCGACCACCGCGACGTCGACCGAAACGCTGCCCGCGAGGGGCTCGGTGGCGGGCGCGGCGATCGCGGTGGAATGCCAGATCGCGGCGCTCAGGGGGCTCTGTTCAAGACGCATGTCGACCTCACCGGACAGGGACGCGGACGGACCCGCGCCATAATAACAGAAAAATTATGGTGTTTATTTTTGTTCAACGAGATGTTAGTGGGAAAAGCACGGCATCCCGGAAAACCGCAGCGTTTTCAAACGGCGCAAGATTTGCTTGAGGTTTGAACCACCTGTACGATCCTAACCGAGGTCGCCGGCCTGGCGATAGTCGGAAATCCTGTGAAAGAGGCGATGAAATGGACGACAAAGCCCGGGAACTGCTGCGCTCCGCCATCGGCAGCCGCGCCCTGTTCTACCGCGCGGTGTTCGAGGAAATGCGCGACGAAATCGGCGCGGAATTGGCCACGACGATTATGAAACGTGCAATCTACAAGCGCGGCGCCGACATCGCCGACAACTTCTCTCCCTATGCGCCGTCGGACCTCAAGGGTCTGAAGGATGCGTTCCTCGACTTCATCCCCGATGCCGAGAAAATGTTCTCGCCGGAAGTCGCCGAATGCACCGACGACAGCCTGCGCATCCACTTCCACCGCTGCCCGCTCAAGGAGAGCTGGCAGGGCGCGGGCATCGAGGGCGAAGAGCTCGAACACATGTGCGGCATGGCCGGGTGCGTCGACAAGGGCACCTTCGGCGAGGCCGGCTTCAATATCGAGGTCGACACCTGGAAGCAGGGCCGCGAGGGCTGCTGCCGCCTCCACATCACCCCGGGCGCGACGCCCGAGTGAATTTCCGCGTACTTCCCCGCATTTGACAGGAAAGGACACCGTACGATGCGCCCCGAGTTTAAATCGTTGAAGACTTTCGCCTTCGCCGCGGCGGCGCTCGCCTGCGGTTTCTCCGCTCCCGCGCACGCCGCCGATCCGCTCCTGATCGGCTATGAAATGCCGCTCTCGGGCGACCGCTCGCAATACGGCGAGATGTTCCGCAACGCCGCGGAGATCAAGCTCAAGGCGTTCAACGCCGCGGGCGGCGTCGACGGCGTGCCGGTGCAGATCGTCTACGAGGACAGCAAGAACGACCCGAAGGAAGCGATCAGCATCGCGCGCAAGTTCTCCGACAACCCGAAGATCCTCGGCGTCCTCGGCGACTTCTCCTCGACCGTGTCGATGGCCGCCGCCGAGGTCTACGCCAAGGCCGGGGTACCGCAGCTCAGCCAGACCGCCTCGCACCCGGACTACACCAAGATCTCGAAGTGGCAGTTCCGCAACATCACCACGCAGGAATACGAGGGCCCCTTCACCGCCACGTGGATGCGCGACACCGGCGCGAAGAGCGTCGCGATCGTCGCGATCCAGAACGACTGGGGCATCTCCGCCGCCGAGAACTTCGCCAAGGCGTTCGCGGCGAAGGGCGGCAAGGTCACCGGCACCGAGTACTTCAACCCCGGCACCCGCGACTTCCGCTCGATCCTCACCAAGATCGGCCGCTCCAAGCCCGACGCGATCTACCTCTGCATGTTCTATGAGGAGGGCGCCTCGGCGCTGCAGCAGGCGAAGCAGCTCAACGTCAAGTCGGCGATGTTCTCGACCAGCTCGCTCTACTCGCCGAAGCTGATCGAACTCGGCGGCGACGCGGTCAACGGCCTGCACATGGCCTCGACCTTCGTCCCCGAGAACCCGGCCCCCGAGGTCCAGGGCTTCGTCAAGGACTACGCCACCGCCTACGGCGACGCACCGAACATGTTCGCCGCGCAGGCCTTCGACGCCACCGGCATCATGCTCGCGGCGCTCAAGAA
>QKGW01000217.1 GCA_003250275.1 Alphaproteobacteria bacterium | reverse complement strand
CCTCTTCGAGGCGGTCGACCAGGGCGGTGGAACTGACGATCTGTTCCGGATCGGGAATGACGGCGAGAACTTCCGGCGCGACGCCCGAGGCCCCGAGCCGCTTGTGATCGGGATCCCAATCGCAGTAGTCCGCCTCGCGCGGCGTCATCGTCGTCGTGTCCATACGCGCACCTCTCCCGGCAGGCCCGTGCGGCCCGAGCGTCACCCTAATTTATAAATCGGAACAAAGAAAGGCCAGGGCACGGGGCCCCGGCCTTTCCGCAATGCGGCGTTCGCGCCGCGCAGAGGTCATCCGTCGATCGGGATGCGCGTGACCTCGGTCTGGGCGCGCTCGGTCTTCGGCAGGGTGACGGTCAGCACGCCGTCCTTGAAGCGCGCCGCGATCTTGCCGGGCTCGACCTCGGCGGGCATCGGAATGCGCCGCTCGAAACTGCCGTAGACGCGTTCGGAGAAGCGCTTGTCCTTGTCCTCGGTTTCCGAGCGCTTCTCGCCCTTGAGGGTGAGCACGCCGTCGGCGAACAGCACCTCGACGTCCTTCTCCGAGACGCCCGGAATTTCCGCGGTCACGGTGATCTCGCGCTCGCCGTCGGCGATCTCGACGTTCGGCCAGCCCGCGCGGCCGAATCCGGGCAGGTCGAAGCCGCGCAACGCGTCGTCGAACAGCCGGTTCATCTCCTGATGCAGCGACAGCACGGCGTCGCGGTCGTTCGCGCGCGCGGCCGGAGTTTTGTGGCTCCACGGAAGCAGGTCGTACATGCTCATGGTTTCCTCCTTCGTTTCTTTATCGAAACGTCAGGCGTCGGCGGGCGGCGCGCTCGACCGGAAACCGGAGGGGGATCGAAGTCCTCATAGCCATATCCTCCTCAGAAGCAACATGGATACGAGAGGCAGCCCGCCGGGCCGCCGTCGCCGGCCCCATCATGGCGGCCGACACGAACCAGATATTTCCGCCGCGACACCCGATCAAGGGGTGTCGCATAATTTTTAGATGATTGTTTGTAAATAGTTATGATGGATTTCAGAGCGGTTCCGCGGCAAGCCCCTTGAGGCGGTAGAGGGCCTCCAGCGCGTCGCGCGGACTCATCCCATCGGGGTCGACCTCGGCGAGCGCCGCGCGCACCGGATCGGGCTTTTCGGGCGCGGGCGCCGGTCGCGCCAGCGCCGCGGAGAACAGCGGCAGATCGTCGGCGAGGCGGGTCGCGCCCGAGGACTTCTCGTCGGATTCCACCGTTTCCAGCACCACCTCGGCGCGGTCGATCACCGCCTGCGGCAGCCCGGCGAGGCGCGCCACGTGGATGCCGTAGGAACGGTCGGCGGTGCCCGGCGCGACCTCGTGCAGGAACACCAGATCGCCCTTCCACTCCTTGATCCGCATGGTGTACGGCGCGAGACCCGGCAGCTTGGCGGCGAGCGCCTTGAGCTCGTGGTAGTGGGTGGCGAAGAGCGCGCGGCAACGGTTGACGTCGTGCAGGTGCTCGGTCACCGCCCAGGCGATCGCCATGCCGTCGTAGGTGGCGGTGCCGCGCCCGATCTCGTCCAGCACGACCATGGAACGATCGGTCGCCTGATTGAGAATGGCGGCGGTCTCGACCATTTCGACCATGAACGTCGAACGGCCCGAGGCAAGATCGTCGGCGGCGCCGACGCGGCTGAACAGGCGGTCGATCACACCGATCTCGGCGGCGTCGGCGGGAACGAAGGCGCCGATGTGGGCCATCACCGCGATTAGCGCGTTCTGACGCAAAAACGTGCTCTTACCGGCCATGTTCGGGCCGGTAATCAGCCAAAGGCGCGCGTTTTCGTCCATTTGGCAGTCGTTGGCGACGAATTTTCCGCGGTCGTCGGCGATCATCGCCTCCTCGACCACCGGATGCCGCCCGTTGCGGATGAAAAACCGCGTGTCGTCGGTGATTTGCGGCCGCACATGGTTGCGCGCCGCGGCGAGTTCGGCGAACCCGGCGGCGACGTCGAGGGCAGCGAGCGACTGCGCCGCCGCCATCAGTTCGCGGCCGCAACCAAGCACGTCGGCGCAGAGATCGCCGAACAGCGCGAGCTCCATCGCGAGCGCCTTGTCCGCCGCGCCGCGCACCTTGTCCTCGAGTGCGGACAGCTCGACGGTGGTGAAGCGCATCGCGTTCGCCATCGTCTGGCGGTGGATGTAGAGCCCCTTATCGGCGAGCAGGGTTTCGCCGTGCTTCTGCGCCACCTCGACGAAATAGCCGAGCACGTTGTTGTACTTGATCTTGAGCGCCGACACTCCGCTTTCGGCGGCGTAGCGCGCCTGAAGCGCCGCGATCAGGCGGCGGCTGTCGTCACGCAGTTCGCGCAGCTCATCCAGTTCGGGAGCGTAATGTTTTGCGATGACGCCGCCGTCGCGCGCGAGCAGCGGCGGGTCCTCGGCGAGCGCGCGGGTGAGGCGCTCGACCAGGGCGGCGTGTTCGCCCAGGCCCGCGTAGCAGCGCATCAGGCCTTCGGGGAGGGAGCCGTCGGGGCTCGCGGCGCGCAGCAGCTCGCGCAGCGCCGGCACCGCCGCGAGGGTCTCGCGGATCGCCACGAGGTCGCGCGGGCCGCC
>QKGW01000563.1 GCA_003250275.1 Alphaproteobacteria bacterium | reverse complement strand
GATTTCGCGCTGCGCCCGCCGCAGCCCGGCGCGGTGCGCCCGCAGGAAGGCTCGGAGAAGGACCGCGCGCGCGACGCGCTGCTCGGCCGCTCGGCGCAGAACCCCAAGGTTTACGCCCGCGAGCTCGCCGCCAACACCCGCCTCACCCAGGGCGAAAAGACCCTGCTCACCCGCTCCGGCGCGAACGAGGCGGATCCCGGCATCCGCGACACCATCGACCGCGAGTCGAGCACCCTCGCCAAGGAAATGCAGTCGTTCACCGACCACTTGGTGTTCTGGGAAGACCGCTCCTACAGGGGCACCGCGGTCGACCCGGTCAAGGAATCGCAGCGCATCCGCGAGAACATGGCGCTTGGCCGTTCGCTCTCCGAAGGCGAGCCGCCGAAGATCGAGCGCCGCGCCAAGGGCGTGCTCGAAGGCATCTTATGATCCCGCGCGGATCGCGCACCGTGATGCGGGCGTGACTTCGGTCACGCCCGTTTTTTTGCCCGCGCGGGCGGGCGATCCGGGGTTTCGCCCTTGCGCCGCCCCGCGCGGCGACGCAAATCCTCGGGTACCCCGGATGACGGAATTCTCCCGATTCTCCCTTCGTGACCGGAGCACGCCATGCGTCGCCACCTCGGACTCGTGACCCTTGCCGCGAGCCTCGTCCTCGCCACCGCACCCGCACAGGCCAAGGTCTTCGACCCCACCGTTTTCACCCTCGGCAACGGCCTCACCGTCGTGGTGGTCGAGAACCACCGCGCCCCGATCGTCAACCAGATGATCTGGTACAAGGTCGGCGCCGCCGACGAGCCCCCCGGCAAGGGCGGCCTCGCGCATCTGCTCGAACACCTGATGTTCAAGGGCACCCCCGCGGTGCCCGACGGCCAGTTCTCGAAGATCGTCGCGGCCAAGGGCGGCGTCGACAACGCGATGACCAGCCGCGACTTCACCGCCTACTTCCAGCGCATCGCGGTGCAGCACCTGCCGATGGTGATGGAGATGGAGGCGGACCGCATGGCGCACCTCGCGATCGACGAAAAGGCGTTCGAGAGCGAGCGCGAGGTGGTGCGCGAGGAGCGCCGCCAGCGCGTCGAGAACGAGCCGGGCGCGATGCTGAGCGAACGCCTCAACATGGCGCTGTGGATGAACCAGCCCTACGCCCGCCCGATCGGCGGCTTCGATTCCGAGATCGCCGGGCTGACCCTGTTCGACGCACTCAACTTCCACAAGCGCTGGTACGCCCCCAACAACGCGATCCTGTTCGTCGCCGGCGACGTCGCCCCCGACAAGGTCAAGGCCCTCGCCGAGCAGTACTTCGGCAAGATCCCGCGCGCGGCCACGCCGGAGCGGATGCGCGGCGCGCCGGATTCGCCCACCGCCGACATCCGCATCGCCCTCGCCGCGCCGACGGTGCGCCAGCCGCAGTGGTACCGCACCGGCATCGTGCCGTCGTGCGCCACCGGCCCGGCGAAGGTCGGCGCGGCGCTCGACGTGCTCGGCGAAATCCTCGGCGGCGGCACCACCAGCCGCCTCTACCAGGGCCTGGTGCTGGAGAAGAAGCTCGCCCTCGGCGTCTGGGCCGGATACGACGGCACCTCGCTCGGCCCGGGTACCTTCCAGGTCGGCGCGACGCCGATGCCGGGCGTCGAACCCGCCACCCTCGACGCCGAGGTCGCCGCCGCGATCCACGCGATCGCCGAAGGCGGCGTCACCCCGGCGGAACTCGCCCGCGTCCGCGAGCGGATGCTGGCGGCGAAAATCTACGCCCGCGACGACCTCTTCCGCGCGCCGCAGACCCTCGCGCACGCGCTCGCGGTCGGCTGCACCATTGCCGACGTCGAGGACTACAACGACGTGATCGCGGCAGTGACGCCCGACGACGTCAAGGCGGCGGCGGCGCGCGTCGACGGCCCGCACGCCCAGGCGATCCTCACGCCGGAGGTGAAGAAATGATCCGCGCGCTTTTCGCTCTGCTGCTGATCCTGCTGCCGCTGCCCGCACTCGCCAAACCCGCCGAGATCGTCAAGAGCCCGGGCGGCATCGTCGCCTGGCTGGTCGAAGACCACGCCAACCCGATGCTGGCGATGTCGTTCGCCTTCCGCGCCGGGGCGGCGACCGACCCGGCGGACAAGGTCGGCCTCGCCACCTTCGTCTCGGGGATGCTCGACGAGGGCGCGGGCGAGATGGATTCGCGCGCGTTCCAGGACCGCCTCGACGCGCTCTCGATCGAGATGTCGTTCTCCGCCGGGCTCGACCGCTTCGACGGCCAGCTCAAGACCCTCGGCGCCAACCGCGCGGAGGCGTTCGGGATGCTCGGCGACGCGCTGACCAAGCCGCGCTTCGACGCCGAACCGCTCGAACGGATGCGCGCGGTGTTCCTCGCCAAGCTGCGCCAGCGCCAGGAGAACCCCAACGCGCGCGCCTCCGACGCGCTGTTCTCCGCCGCCTTCCCCGGTCATCCCTACGGGCGGCCCGCCGCCGGCACCGAGGCCGGGCTGAGCGCGATCGGCGCGGCCGACCTCAAGGATTTCGTGACCACCCGCTTCACCCGCGACAACCTCATCGTCGGCGTCGTCGGCGACGTCACCGCCGCCGAACTCGGGCCGCTGCTCGA
>QKGW01000111.1 GCA_003250275.1 Alphaproteobacteria bacterium | reverse complement strand
TCTACGCGATCCTCGACCCGCGCGTCCGGCGCAAGGAGTCGGCATGACCGAAGCCACCCCCCTCACCGCGCCCGCCATGCCCAAGGAAATCTCGGTCGAAACGCCGTTCCAGCGGCTGGTGCGCAAGTTCGTCGCCAACCGCATTGCGTTGGGCGGGCTGATCGTGTTCGCCCTGATCGCGCTCGCGGCGATCCTCGCACCCCTGATCGCGCCGCAGAATCCCTACGACCTCGCCGCACTCGACATCATGGACGGCACCATCCCGCCCGGCGGCGAGGCGTTCTCCGGCGGCACCTACTGGCTCGGCACCGACGAGCAGGGCCGCGACATGCTCTCGGCGATCCTCTACGGCCTCAGGATCTCGATCGGCGTCGGCGTCGGCTCGACCGCGATCGCGCTCGTCATCGGCCTCGCCATGGGCCTGTTCGCCGCCTACTCGGGCGGCTGGCGCGACGCCCTGGTGATGCGCCTCGTCGATCTTCAGCTCGGCTTCCCGCCGATCCTGATCGCGCTGATCCTGCTCGCCATCCTCGGCCGCGGCGTCGACAAGGTGATGATCGCCCTGGTCGCGCTGCAGTGGGCGTACTACGCCCGCACCGTGCGCGGCAACGCGCTGGTCGAGCGCCGCAAGGAATACATCGAGGCGGCGCGCTGCCTCGGCCTGCCCTACGCCCGCGTGGTGTTCGGCCACCTGATGCCCAACTGCCTGCCGCCGCTGATCGTGGTGGCGACGATGCAGGTGGCGCACGCGATCGCGCTCGAGGCGACGCTGTCGTTCCTCGGCGTCGGCGTGCCGGTGACCGAACCCTCGCTCGGTATGCTCATCGCCAACGGCTTCGACTTCATGATGAGCGGCCGCTACTGGGTGAGCTTCTTCCCCGGCGTGACCCTGCTCGTCACCGTCGTGTCCATCAATCTCGTCGGCGACCACTTGCGCGACATCCTCAATCCGAGACTGCAGAAATGACCGAAGCGAAGGAACCGACCCTCGTGGTCGAGGGTCTCAAGACCCACTTCTTCACCGAGGCCGGCGTGGTGAAGTCCGTCGACGGTGTCGACCTCTCCGTCGACCGCGGCGAAATTCTCGGCCTCGTCGGCGAGTCCGGTTCGGGCAAGTCGGTGACCGGCTTCTCGATCCTCGGCCTCATCGACCAGCCCGGCCGCATCGTCGGCGGGTCGGTGCGCCTCAACGGCGAGGAACTCACCACCGCCAGTCCGAAGCGCCTGCGTTCGCTTCGCGGCGACCGCATCGCGATGATCTTCCAGGACCCGATGATGACCCTCAATCCGGTCCTCAAGATCGAGACCCAGATGGTCGAGACGATCCTCGCGCACCGCAAGGTCAGCCATGCCGAGGCCCGCGCCACCGCGCGCGACGCGCTCGGGCGCGTCGGCATCCCGAGCCCCGAGGAACGCCTCGACAGCTATCCGCACCAGTTCTCGGGCGGTATGCGCCAGCGCGTCGCGATCGCGATCGCGCTTCTGCACGGCCCCGACCTGATCATCGCCGACGAGCCGACCACCGCGCTCGACGTCACCATCCAGGCGCAGATCCTCTCCGAGGTGCAGGCGCTCTGCCGCGAAACCGGCACCGCGCTGATCTGGATCACCCACGACCTCGCGATCATCTCCGGCCTCGCCGACCGCGTCGCGGTGATGTACGCCGGGCGCATCGTCGAAACCGGCAGCATCGCCGAGGTGGTGGCCAACCCGCGCCACCCCTACACCCACGGCCTGATCGGATCGGTGCCGAGCCGCAACCGCCGCGGCACGCGTCTCACCCAGATCCCCGGCATGACGCCGTCGTTCCTCGCCCTGCCGCCCGGCTGCGCCTTCGCGCCGCGCTGCCCGCGCGCGACCGAACAGTGCACCGCGATGCCCGAGCTCGCGCCGTGCCCGAGCGCCAGCCACCTCGCCCGCTGCTTCCACCCGATGCCCGAAGGAGCCGCGTCATGACCGCCCAGGCCCCGGCCGCCGCTGCGGCCAAGACGACGCCGGTGATCTCGGTGCGCGGCATCGACATGGTGTTCCTCAAAAAGCAGCCCGGCGTGGTCGACAAGACCGCCAAGCGCCTCGGCATTGCGCGGCCCGAGCCGGTCGGCGTGCACGCGCTCGACGGCGTCGACCTCGACGTCTTCAAGGGCGAGGTCGTCGGCCTCGTCGGCGAGAGCGGCTGCGGCAAGTCGACGCTCGGCCGGGTGATCGCCGGCATCCTCGCGCCAACCGCCGGCACCTTGCGCTTCCACGGCCGCGAGTTCGACGAGATGTCACCGCAGGAGCGCTACCGCGCCAAGGTCGCGGTGCAGATGATCTTCCAGGACCCGTTCGCGTCGCTCAATCCGCGCAAGCGCGTCGCCGAGATCATCGGCGAGGCGCCGCTGGTGCACGGCCTGGTGCCGCGCAACGAACTCTCCGGCTACGTCGACGAGATCATGCTCAAGTGCGGCATCGACCCCGCCTACAAGCAGCGCTTCCCGCACCAGTTCTCGGGCGGCCAGCGCCAGCGCATCGGCATCGCCCGCGCGCTCGCGGTGAAGCCGCAGTTTCTCGTCTGCGACGAATCCGTCGCCGCGCTCGACGTCTCGATCCAGGCGCAGGTGATCAACCTGTTCATGGACCTGCGGCGCGATTTCGACCTCACCTACCTGTTCATCAGCCACGATCTCGGCGTCGTCGAGCACATCGCCGACCGCGTCGTGATCATGTACCTCGGCCGCGTCGTCGAGACCGCGCCGACCGCGGAACTCTTCGCCAACCCGCGCCATCCCTACACCCAGGCGCTGCTCGCCAACATGCCGCGGATCTCGACCGAGAAGCAGACCTTCGGCCAGATCAAGGGCGAGATTCCGTCGCCGCTGCATCCGCCCGCCGGCTGCCACTTCCACCCCCGCTGCCCGTTCGCATTCGACCGCTGCGCCGCCGAACGGCCCCGGCTGATCACCAAGTCGGCGGGCATTTCCGCCGCGTGTCATCTGCTTGAGGAGAGTTCCCGATGAATGTCGTTGTCGCCCGCACGCCTGCGCTTTCGGTGACCGACGCGCTACCCGATTCGCGGGTCGCGGCGGTATTCGACAGCCCGCACAGCGGCTTCAACTACCCCGACGACTTCCGCCCGGCGCTGCCGCTCGAAGCGCTGCGCAAGGCCGAGGACATGTACATCGACGCGTTCTACGCCGCCGCCCCCGATCTCGGCGCGGCGCTGCTGCTCGCCGACTTCCCGCGCATCTACATCGACGCGAACCGCGCCGTCGAGGACATGGACCAGAACCTCCTCGACGCGCCCTGGCCCGGCCCGCTCGCGCCCGGGATCAAGACCGAGTGCGGCCTCGGGCTGATCTGGCGGCTGTCCTCCGACGCCGAACCGATCTACGACCGCAAGCTCAGCATCGCCGAGGCGCAGGCGCGCATCGACACCTGCCACGCGCCCTACCACGCCGCGCTCCGGCGCCTGCTCGACGAGCGCCACGCCCGCTTCGGCAGGGTCTACCACGTCAACTGCCACTCGATGCCCGAGTTCTCCGGCCCGCGCGCGCCGGAGGGGCCGAACGTGCGCCGCGCCGACTTCGTCCTCGGCGACCGCGACGGCACCACCTGCAGCCCCGATTTCACCGAGGCGGTCGCCGCCTGCCTGCGCGATCTCGGCTACTCGGTGGCGATCAACGATCCCTACAAGGGCGTCGAACTGGTGCGCGCCTATTCCGACCCGGCGGCGGGGCGGCACAGCCTGCAGATCGAGATCAACCGCCGCCTCTACATGAACGAAACCACCTTCGAGCGGTCCGCCGACTACGCCGCGACCCAGGCCGCGGCGAACCGGATCATCGAAACCGTCGTGGCGTTTTCCCAGCATGAGTAGCTTAGAGAGCCGCATCATCATGTCTTCGGACTCCCTCGAAACCCTCGAGATCCTCAAGACCCTGGTGGCGTTCCCCACGGTCAGCCGCGAGTCCAACCTCGCGCTGATCGACTGGATCGAGGCCTACGCCCAGCGTTTCGGCGCCACCACCCGACGGACCTTCAACGCCGAAGGCACCAAGGGAAACATCCTCATCACCGTGGGCCCGGCCGAAGTGCCGGGCGTGGTGCTTTCGGGCCACACCGACGTGGTGCCGGTGGACGGCCAGGACTGGTCGAGCGACCCGTTCGCGATGACCGCGCGCGACGGCCGCCTCTACGGCCGCGGCTGCTGCGACATGAAGGCGTTCCTCGCGGTCGCCCTCGCGTGGCTGCCGAAGTTCGCCGCGGCGCAGCTCAAGAAGCCGCTGCACATCGCCTGCTCGCACGACGAGGAGGTCGGCTGCGTCGGGGTGCAGAGCCTGATCGAGGACATGAAGCACCTGCCCGCGATCCCCGAGGTCTGCATCGTCGGCGAGCCGACGCTGATGCGCCCGATGCTCGCGCACAAGGGCAAGGTCAACGTGCGGGTGCGGGTGAAGGGCTGGGAATGCCATTCGTCGCTCGCGCCGACCGGCGTCAACGCGATCGAATACGCCGCCGAGCTGATCGCCTTCCTCAAGGGAATGGCGCGCAAGCGGAGCAAGGAAGGGCCGTTCGACACGATGTTCGACATCGCCCACACCACCATCCACACCGGCCTGATCGAGGGCGGCACCGCACTCAACATCGTGCCGCAGGACTGCACCTTCGATTTCGAGATCCGCGCGATCCCGGTCGACGACCGGATGGCGATGCTCGACGAGATCAAGGACTACGTCGCGCGCGAGCTGGAGCCGGGGATGAAGGCGATCCACCCGTCGTGCGGCTTCTCGTGGGAGATCCTCTCCTCGGTGCCGGGCTCGGACACCGACCCCAACGACCCGGCGGTGCACATGGTCAGCCAGCTCTCGGGCGCGAACAGCTACGGCAAGGTCGCGTTCGGCACCGAGGCCGGGCGCTTCCAGACCCGCTGGAACATGTCGACGGTGATCTGCGGTCCGGGCGACATCGACCAGGCGCACAAGCCCGACGAATTCATCGAAATCTCCCAGGTGCACGCCTGCGAGGATTTCGTCGGCCGCCTGCTCGAGCGGATGCGCGCGTGACCGGAAGGCTCCGGGCGGGCGCGTTGCCCGCCCGCCGGACGCCGTGCTAAATTTCTACCCGAATCAATCCATTCGGGGAGAGGACGAATGCGCGGACTTGTTCTCTTGGTGCTGTCCGCACTGCTTTGGTGCGCCCCGGCCTCGGCCGAGATCAAGCTCGGCATCTTTCCCTCCAACGACCCGGCCAAGCTCCACGCGGTGATGCGGGTGTTCGCCGCGGAACTGAGCGCGCGCACCGGCGAGCCGGTGACCACGGTGGTGACGCGCGACTACGCCGAGCTGGTCCAGCGGGTGCGCGACCGCTCGGTCGACCTCGCCTGGGTCAACACCCTCAACTACGTCCGCCTCGTCTCCGAAGTGCCGGCGGCGCGCTATCTCGCCACCTACATGGAGCGCAACGAGATCACCGGGCGGGTCACCCCCTACTACCAGTCCTACATCGTCGCCCCGCGCGCGAGCGGTCTCGACAGCCTCGCCGCGATCCGCGGCAAGCGATTCGCCTTCACCGACCGCGCCTCGACCTCGGGCTACGCCGTCCCCAACCACCTGCTGCGGACGCACGGCTTCGACCCCGACGCGGACTTCTCCAAGGTGCTGTTCCTCAAGCGCCACGACCGCGTCGTCGACGCGCTGCTGCAGGGGTCGGTGGACGCCGGAGCGATCTCCGACGGCACCTACTTCACCGCGCAGCGCAACCATGGCGACGTCCTCAGCATCCTCGCGAAATCCGACCCGATTCCGCTCGACGCGATCGTGTCGTCCGGCAGCCTCGCCGACGCCACCGTGGCGCGGGTCAAACGCACCCTGCTCGAGATGCCCGCCGACCACCCGTTCTTCCACGCGATGCGCGACGTTCTCGGCTGGAACGCCGCCGGCTTCGAAGTCCGCAGCGACGCGTTCTACGATTCGGTGCGGGCGATCTCCGGAAATCCGTAGGTTATTGCCCCTCGGCCGCGAATATCCCGGTTTCGCGTCTGGACAATCCGCGCATCGTGCTAAATTTGTTCTCAGCGAGTTCTTGGTTTTTTTGCGAGGTATTGCGTGTTGAAGCGGTGGATGGTTCTGCTCGGTCTGGCGATCGCCTGGGTCTGGCCGGTCGCGGCGTCGGCGGACGGGATCAAGCTCGGCGCCTTCCCCTCCAACGACCCCGACAAGCTCCAGGCGGTGATGCTGGACCTCGGCGACTACCTCAGCGAGAAAACCGGCCAGCCGGTCGAGGTCGTCATCACCCGCGACTACGCGGAACTCGCGACCCGCCTCGCCGAAGGCTCGCTCGACATCGCCTGGCTCGGCGCGCTCAACTACGTGCGGGTGATCGAAGACGTGCCTTCGGCGCGCTACCTCGTCACCTACGTCAACCGCGCGGTGTCCACCGGCACCGTCGCGCCCTATTACCGCTCGCTCATCGTTACCCAGGCCGACAGCGGCATCGAAACCCTCGCCGACCTCAAGGGCAAGCGCTTCGCCTTCACCGACCTCGAGTCCACCTCAGGCTACGCCTACCCCAACCACCTGCTGCGCACCCACGGCATCGACCCCGACCGCGACCTCGCGAAGGTGTTCTTCCTCAAGCGCCACGACCGGATCATCGACGCGCTGCTGCACGGCTCGGTCGACGCGGGCGCACTTGCCGACGAGGTCTACTTCGGCGCGCGCAAGCGTTACGGCGACAAGCTCCGGGTGGTGGCGGAATCCGACCCGATCCCGATGGTGGCGATCGCCTCCTCCGGCCACCTCGACGCCGAAACCACCGCCCGCCTCGAACAGGCGTTCGTCGCGATGCCGTCCGACCATCCCTTCTGCCTGCACATGAGCAAGGTTTTCGGCTGGCACGCGGCGGGATTCCAGAAGCACTCCGACGCGCTCTACGATTCGGTCCGCGCGGTCTACGGAAGGCGCTAGATGACGCTCAAGCTCCGCCTGATCGCCGCGGTCTTCGTCACCGTCTTCGTCATCGGGGCGCTCAACCTCCTCGCCCTGCACCGCATCGCCGCGCTCGACCGCGAGACCTTCGCCGAGCACCGCGCCGAGGCGTCGCGGGCCGTCGATGCGCGCATCGGCGAAATCCTCGCCGAGCTCGACAGCGCCGCGATCAACCTTTCCCGCCCACGCGACATCGTCAACGCGCTCCACGGCGCGGACAACGAAACCCTCTCGGACTGGAGCGCCGCGTTCGTCGGCAGCGCCGACCACGAGGCCGCGATCGACACCATCGTGTTCACCGACACCGGCGGCATGGTGATCGCCCGCGCGCCCGACGAGTTCCGCTTCGGCGACGACGTCTCGACGACGCAGCCGTTCTTCGCCGCGAGCCGCGACGGCAGCTTCCTCGGCATCGCGCCGGTCGACGGACGCCCAAGCCTGGTCGCGGCACGGGTGCTGCGCAAGTACGACGACGTGCCGGTCGGCGTGGTCTACGTCGCCTGCGCGATCACCCCCGACGTGCTCTCGAAAATCACCGGGTCGCGCAACGTCGTCCTCACCTACGCCGACGCGGGCGGTACGATCTCGGGCGAGGCGGCGCTGCCGATCGCGCACGCCGTGTTCTCCGAGGCGGTCGCCACCGCGCACACCAACGGACGCTTCCGCCTGTCCTTCCTCCCCGATCCGAACCACGAGCGGATGCTGCACCTGCAGACCCTGCTGAGCATGGGCGCGGTGATCGCCTCGGTGATGACCCTGGTGGCGATGCTGCTGGTGTTGCGCCGCGAACTCGCGCCCTACGACGCCATCATCGGCGGCATCCGCGCCTACGCCGACCGCGCCACCACCCTGCCGCTCCTGCGCAAGCGCCTCGAACGCGCCGAACTGCGCCGCGACCCGCAGGCCGGCAAGGTGGCGGCGGCGCTGGTGCGGATGATCGATTCGCTCGAAGGCAGCTTCCGCGAGATCGCCGCCAACACCGCGCGGCTCGAGGACCTCGCGCGCAACGACGCGCTCACCTCGCTGCCCAACCGCCGCGCCCTCGACGAGGCGCTGGAAGCGGAAATGCGGCGGATCCGGCGCTACGGCGGCGCGTTCACCGTGATCCTCACCGACATCGACCACTTCAAGGACGTCAACGACCGCTTCGGACACGCGGTGGGCGATCAGGTGCTGCGCCAGGTCGCCGACCTCCTGCACACCAGCAGCCGCGCTACCGACATGGTCGGGCGTTGGGGCGGTGAGGAATTCCTATTGTTGTGTCCGGATACCGATGCCGCGGCGGTGGCGTGCCACGCCGAAAAGCTGCGCCGCGCCGTTGCGGACACGGTTTTCCCCGACGGCATCCGCCTGACCGCGAGCTTCGGCATCGCCGAAGGCCGCAGCGGCGAACCGATCGCCCAGCTCATCGAGCGCGCCGACCGGGCGCTCTACGCCGCCAAGGCGGCGGGCCGCGACACCGTCCGCTGAATCAGGCTGCGAGCGCCGCGGCGAGACGTTCCGCATGGGCGAGCGCGAGCGCGTCCGCGCCCTGCGGCGCCACTACCTGCACGCCGAGCGGCAACCCGGTGGCGGGGCAGTCGAGCCCGGGCACCTGCACGCACGGGCCGCGCAGCAACGTCCACAAGCGGTTGAAATCGGGGCTGCCGGTGCCCTCGCCGAACGGCGGCGCGGCTCCCGGAGCCGACGGCGCGACCAGCGCACCGACGCCATGCGCAGCGAGGATTCCGGGCAGGTCGGCGATCGCACGGTCGCGCACCGCGTAGGCCGCGCGCACCGCCTCGGCATCCACCTCCCATCCCGCCGCGAGCGCGTCGCGCAGGCCGGGGCTGAGCATTTCGCCGTGCGCGTCGGCCTCGTAGGCGAGGCAGCGGGCGCTCTCCCACGCCATGATCGTGCGCTGCGCTTGCATCGCCTCGTCGTAGAGCGGCGGCAGTTCGATCTCGACCGGTTCGATCCCGGCGGCGCGCATCCGCTCCGGCAACGCCACCTCGAAGGCGTGGCGCATCGCCAGTTCGGCGGCGGGCCACGCGGGCGAGCGGCACCAGCCGAGGCGCGCGGGCAGGTCCTTCGGCGGCCCGAGCGGCACGCCCGAAACCGCGGAGACGAACAGGCGGCAATCCGCCACCGTGCGCGCGAGCACGCCGATGGTGTCGAGCGAGGTGGCGTAGGGCTTCACTCCGGTCACCTCGATGGTGCCGAACGACGGCTTGTAGCCCGCGATGCCGCAGAACGCCGCGGGGCGGACGATCGACCCGGCGGTCTGCGAACCGACCGCGAGCGGCACCATGCCCGCCGCCACCGCCGCCGCCGACCCGCTCGACGAGCCGCCCGGCGTGCGCATCGGATTGCGCGGGTTGCGCGTCGGGCCGGGGTGGAAGGCGGCGAACTCGGTGGTCACGGTCTTGCCCGCGATCACGCCGCCGGCGCGGCGCGCGAGCGTCACCACCGCCGCGTCGAACGGCGCGCGGACGCCCGCGTAGATCGGCGAGCCGCAGGTGGTCGGCCAGTCGACCGTGGCGGCGAGGTCCTTGATCCCGATCGGCAGACCGCCGAGCGGCCCGGTGTTGCCGTGTGCGTCGGCGCGCGCCGCGGCGGCGAGCCAGAGGTCGGGGTCGAGCGCGGCCCAGGCCTGAAGCTCGGTTTCTGCGGCGGCGATGCGCGCGAGGCAGGATTCCGCGAGCGCGGTGGCGGTGAGGATACCGGCGGCGAGCGCCGCACGCGCGGCGGTCGCGGAAAGATCGCAGGGTTCGGGAGTCATCGCCCGACGCTCCGCCAGTCGTCGAGAATCGCGGTGTAGATCTCCACCGCCTGCTCGATCTTCGCGACTTCGGCGTATTCGTCGGTCTGATGCGCCTGGCCGGTCTCGCCGGGGCCGAGGATGATCGTCGGCGGGTTGCCGAGCGCCGGGG
>QKGW01000523.1 GCA_003250275.1 Alphaproteobacteria bacterium | reverse complement strand
GCCTCGCGCAGGTCGTTGGTGAAGATCGACGAGGACAGGCCCTGGGGCACGGCGTTCTGCGTCGCGAGGGCGTCGTCGAAGTCGGAATAGCGGACGACGTAGAGGATCGGCGCGAAGGTTTCGGCGACCATCGGCCCGGCCTGGGCGGGCATCTCGACGAGGGCGGGACGGACGTAATAGGCCTCCGTGGCTTCCGCGGCGCCGACGCGCTCGCCGCCCGAGACCTTGCCGCCGAACGCGGTGGCGGACGCGAGCGCCGCCTGCATCGCGTCGAACGCGGCTTTGTCGATCAGCGGCCCGATCAGGCTGCCCTCGGCCATCGGATTGCCGACCGGCACCGAGGCGTAGGCGGCCTTGAGGCGCGGCACCAGGGTATCGTAGACCGCGTCGTGGACGATCAGGCGGCGCAGCGAGGTGCAGCGCTGGCCCGCGGTGCCCATGGCGGCGAAGGCGACCGCGCGCAGCGTGAGGTCGAGATCGGCGGAGGGGCCGACGATCGCGGCGTTGTTGCCACCGAGTTCGAGGATCGGCCTGGCGAAGCGCGCGGCGAGGCGCTGGCCGACGACGCGGCCCATCGCGGTGGAGCCGGTCGCCGAGACCACCGGCACGCGGGCATCGTCGACCAAGGCTTCGCCGACGTCGCGCCCGCCGATCACCACGCTCGCGAGTCCTTCCGGCACCACGCCGCCCGCCGCGACGTAGCGCGCCGTGGCGCGGTCGAGGACGGCCTGGGCGGCGAGCGCGGTGAGCGGCGTCTTTTCCGAGGGTTTCCACACCACCGCGTTGCCGCAGACCAGCGCGAGGCAGGTGTTCCACGCCCACACCGCGACCGGGAAGTTGAACGCCGAAATCACGCCGACGACGCCCATCGGGTGCCAGGTTTCCATCATCCGGTGTTCGGCGCGTTCGGTGGCGATGGTGAAGCCGTGGAGCTGCCGCGACAGGCCGACGGCGAAATCGCAGATGTCGATCATCTCCTGGACCTCGCCGAGGCCTTCGGAGGTGATCTTGCCGACCTCGATCGAGACGAGACGGCCGAGATCGGCCTTGGCGGCGCGGAGTTCCTCGCCGAACAGGCGGATCAGCTCGCCGCGCTTGGGCGCGGGGGTCGTCCGCCAGGCGCGGAACGCGGCATCGGCCCGGGCGATCGCGGCATCGGCGGACGGCGCGGCCGGCACCTCGGCGATGGCCTCGCCGGTGATCGGCGAACGCACCGCGAGCGCACCGCCGGTGAAGTCGCCGCGCGGCACGCCGAGGGCGGTCAGCAGGCGTTCGGTTTCGGCGCGCAACGCACCCGGGGCGGCGAGGGACAGGCTCATTGCGGCGATCTCCTGAAGCACGTGAGGGTTACCGTGGCAAAGTGCCGGGGACGGCCCCGTCGGACAACAGACGCGGCGCGATATTCTCATATTGTGGACGATTCTCTCAGAATATCCCACAATCCGGGCACTGGCTGGAGACGCGCGGGGAAACCATGGAAAAGGCAAGTTCAACGCAGGTCGTGGACCGCATCGTCGCGATCCTCGAAACCGTGGCCGAGGCCGGAGCGGAGGGCTGCGCCCTCAAGGACGTGATCGAAACGGTCGGGCTCAAGCGCGCGACCGCGTATCGCCTCGTCGAGAGCCTGCGCAGCCACGGCCTGGTGCGCAATGCGCCGCAAGGCCGGCGGCTCCTGATCGGATACCGCTTCCTCTCCCTCGGCGGGCAGGCGAGCGCGACCTCGACGCTCGCGGAGATCGCGCGGCCGTCGCTGCTGCGGCTGGCGTCCGAATTCGGTGACACCTTCTTCCTCTTCGCCCACGACGGCTACGAGAACATCTGCCTCGACTACCGCGAGGGCAACTATCCCGCCACCAGCTACGCGCGCGGCATCGGCGGGCGGGTGCCGCTCGGGGTCGGGCAAAGCACCATCGCGGTGCTCGCCAACCTGCCGGAAAGCGAACAGGACGAGATCATCGCGCACAACCGCGAGGTCCTCACCGGGGCCTACGGGATCGACATCGAAAAGCTGCTGCGCGAGGTCGTGGATGCGCGCGAGCGCGGCTACACCCAGGGCATCTGCTCGACCCGCATCCCCGACCACACCGGCCTCGGGATGCCGATCTTCGACAGCCAGCGGCGGGTGGTCGGCGCGATGTCGTGCTCGATCCTGATCGGCCGCTTCGTCCCCGACAAGCGCAACCGGATGATCCGCGCGATGAGCGCCGAGATCAAAATCGTCGAGAAGCAGCTCAACCCGCTCGACCCGGTGCTCACCGGACATATCCGTCCGGCGCGGCGTTAAGCGTGGCGGGGAGGAGGTTCCGAAAACCCTCCTCCCCGATGTGCGGGAGCCTCAGCTCTGGACTTCCATCTCGGCGCGGCGGCGGCGCGCCTGGTAGCGCTTGCGGCTGCCGGTGACGATCGGGCCGAGCATGAACGCGGCGGCGCCGAGGATCAGCACGAGGCTGATCGGATGCTCGATCGGGTCGACGAAAATTCCCCAACTGCCCGCCGAGATGTTGAGCGCGTTGTCGAGGTTGTCCTCGATCGTGCGCCCGAGCACCAGCGCGAGGATCAGCGGCGCGTGCGGGATGCCGAGGCGGCGGGTGACGTAGCCG
>QKGW01000064.1 GCA_003250275.1 Alphaproteobacteria bacterium | reverse complement strand
GCCGCGCCGAACTCGATGTTGCTGGTGCGGATGCGCGCCGTGATCTCGCGGCGGAAGGCGATCAGCACCCCGACCACCACCGCGGGCCAGATCAGCACCTTGAGGTATTCGAGGATCAGTTCCGCGAGTTCCATCGCCGCGCCCTCCGCTTTTGCAAGAGATGGGCAGGGTTCGGGGCGCGGCAAGCGGAGGGGTCAGTTGAGGGCGTGGCCGGAGCCCGCCTCGCGGCGCAGCAGGTAGGCCAGCCATTCGCCGACGCTGGCGTAGAGGTGGCGGCCGGCGATTTCGTCGGCGGCGCGGTCGAGGGTGCGTTCGACCAGACGGTCGGCGGTTTCCGCGTCGGCGGCGAAGGTGCGGGCGATGCGGCGGAGTTCGGGGAGCTGCGCCGCCACCTCGGCGCGGAACGAGTGCACGCCGCGGAACAGCAGCGGCTTGATCTCGCCCCAGCCGGCGGGTTTCTCGACCAGCGGCGCGGCGCGGAAGCGGCGCGGCCACGCGATGTCGGAGCGCGCGGTGTAGAAGACGAAGGGAATGCGCCGCCGGGCCAGTTCCTCGGCGATCGAAAACGCGGTCTCGTCGCCGAGGCAGACGTCGAGCACCGCGCCGCCGACGCTTCCGGCCCGGCCGAGCAGCGCGAGCGCTTCGGCGACGTTGGCCGCCGGGCCGAGCACCGCGCCGCCGTCGCCCTCGATCTGGCGGGCGAGGTCGTCGGCGACGAAGAATTCGTCCTCGACCACCAGAACCGGCGCGACCGGCAGGCCGAGGTTGCACCCGGACACGGCGCACACGCCGCCGGACCCGCCATCGGAGCCGTGGCGGGATGCGGAAAGGGATTTGGGATCGTGCGGTGCCGAGGTCGGCACGGTGGGGGCCTCCGGCGTATCAGCGAATTCCCATACGACATAGGAACGCCCGGCTCCGGTGTCGAGTTCCGGAGCCGGGCGGGGATCGCCGCAGGCGTGCGGGCGGTCAGGCGGCGGCGGTGCCGCTCGGCGCTTCCTCGTCCGCCGCTGCATGGCGGATGAGGAAGTCGAAGGCGGCGAGCGACGCGGTCGCGCCGTCGCCCATCGCGACGATGATCTGCTTGTAGGGCGCGGTGGTGGCGTCGCCCGCGGCAAACACGCCGGGGAGGCTGGTCTCGCCGCGCGCGGTCACCTCGATCTCGCCGCGCTGGCTGAGCGCCAGGGTGCCGCGCAGCCACTCGGTGTTGGGCACCAGGCCGATCTGCACGAACACGCCGTCGAGATCCTGGCGGAACAGGCCGTTGGTGTTGCGGTCCTGGTAGGTGAGGCCGATGACCTTCTCGCCGTCGCCGTGCACCTCGGTGGTCAGCGCCGAGGTGATCACCGAGACGTTCGGCAGGCTGGCGAGCTTGTCCTGCAGCACCTGATCGGCGCGCAGCTTGGCGTCGAACTCGATCAGGGTGACGTGGGCGACGATGCCGGCGAGGTCGATCGCCGCTTCGACGCCGGAGTTGCCGCCGCCGATCACCGCGATGCGCTTGCCCTTGAACAGCGGACCGTCGCAGTGCGGGCAGAACGCCACGCCCTTGTTGCGGTACTCGGCCTCGCCGGGCACGCCCATGGTGCGCCAGCGCGCGCCGGTCGCGAGGATCAGCGTGCGGGTCTTGAGCGACGCGCCGCCCGCGAGCGCAACCTCGATCAGGCCGCCGGGATTGGCGGCGGGGACGATCTTCTCGGCGCGCTGGAGGTTCATCACGTCGACGCCGTTGGCCTTGACCTCGGCTTCGAACTGCGCCGCGAGCTTCGGGCCTTCGGTGTGCGAAACCGCGATCAGGTTCTCGATGCCGAGGGTGTCCTGCACCTGACCGCCGAAGCGCTCCGCGAGCGCGCCGGTGCGGATGCCCTTGCGCGCGGCGTAGACCGCCGCCGCCGCGCCCGCCGGGCCGCCGCCGACGACGAGCACGTCGAACGGCGCCTTGGCCGCGATCTTCGCCGCCTCGCGTTCGGCGGAGCCGGTGTCGAGCTTGGCGAGGATCTGTTCGAGGCTCATCCGGCCCTGGGCGAACGGCTTGCCGTTGAGGAAGACCGCCGGAACCGCCATCACCTGACGCGTCGCCACCTCGTCGGGGAACAGCGCGCCGTCGATCGCGACGTGGTGGACGTTGGGGTTCAGCACGCTCATCAGGTTGAGCGCCTGGATCACGTCGGGGCAGTTCTGGCAGGAGAGCGAGAAGTAGGTCTCGAAGCGGAGTTCGCCGTCGAGCGCCTCGATCTGCGCGATCACCTCGGGCTCGGTCTTGGACGGATGGCCGCCCACGTGCAGCAGCGCGAGGACGAGGGAATTGAATTCGTGGCCCATCGGCAGCCCGGCGAAGCGCACCGCGATGCCGGTGCCGGCGCGGACGATCGCGAACGACGGGCGTCGGGCGTCGGCGGCGTCGTCGCGGCGCAGCGTCAGGGTCGGCGAGAGGCCGGAGATTTCTTCGAGGAGTTCCCAGAGTTCCTGGGACTTGGCGCCGTCATCGAGCGATGCGACGAGTTCCACCGGGTGAACGATACGGGCGAGGTAGGACGAAAGCTGCTCCTTGAGCGCGGACTCGAGCACGGCGGATACTCCTGCGGACGGACGGAAACGCCGCGCGCGGCGCGGCGGGGAGGGGGTAGTCTAGGGGAAGGCGCGGGCCGCGCACAACGCGGCCCGCGAACCGATCAGATCTTGCCGACCAGGTCGAGCGACGGGGCGAGGGTCTTCTCGCCTTCCTGCCACTTCGCCGGGCAGACCTCGCCGGGGTGGGCGGCGACGTACTGGGCGGCCTTGATCTTGCGCAGCAGCTCCTTGGCGTCGCGGCCGATGCCGCCGGCGGTGATCTCGAGCACCTGGACCTTGCCTTCCGGGTCGATCACGAAGGTGCCGCGGTCGGCGACGCCGTCCGCCTCGATCAGAACGTCGAAGTTGCGGCTGAGCACGCCCGCCGGATCGCCGACCATGGTGTAGCCGATCTTCTTGATCGCCGGCGAGCTGTCGTGCCAGGCCTTGTGGGCGAAGTGGGTGTCGGTGGACACCGAGTAGATCTCGACGCCGAGCTTCTGGAATTCGGCGTAGTTGTCGGCGAGATCCTCGAGCTCGGTCGGGCACACGAAGGTGAAGTCCGCCGGGTAGAAGAACACCACCGACCAGCCGCCCTTGAGGTTCGAATCGGACACTTCGACGAACTTGCCGGCCTTGAACGCCTGCGCCTTGAACGGCTTGATGACAGTGTTGATCAGGGACATTGCAATCTCTCCAGGGATTTTGGGGGTATTTCGGAACGAGGTCATCCTAGGAGTCTGCAAATCCGTGGAAAATCAGGTTTTTCTAGTTTGTTTGAGTGGAAAAACCGATAGCCGTGCAAAATCAACAAAATGGCAGGTTTGCTGACGCATCTCGTGCGCGTGTCGGGTCTGCGACGCTCGCTCCGGCGTGCGATTTTGAAGTGTTACAAGGACTTTTCCGCCGCGAGCGAGTCTTTTGGGGGGTGGCACGCGCCTTGCGCGAAGGGGCGTTCCGCAACCAACAGGGAGTTCCCCATGGCGAATATCTATTTCAGCTCTCCGGTCCTCGAAAAGAACCGCAAGGTCGTCGCCGTCGCCGGTTCGCGCGACACCATCCTCAAGGTGGCGAAGCGCGAAGGCATTCCGGTTCCGCACGATTGCGAGGACGGCGAATGCGGCAACTGCGTCGTCCGGGTCACCCACCTCGACGGCTACCGCATCAAGGGCGTGATGCTCACGCCCAAGGAGCACGCGGTTCTCGAAAAGCTCGGCCTGCTCGACGAGCGGGACGAGGAGCAGGCCTACGTCAACGACATTCCGCCGGTGCACCGCCTCGCGTGCCAGTGCGTCGTCACCGACGAGGACCTCCTCGTGCAATTCAGCGGCAAGCCGCGCAACGCCTGAGGCGGGGACGCCCGGTCCGCCGGGCGTCCTTCACCGTTCCCGCCGGATCGCGGCGACGCCCGCCCGGATCAGCGGATGGCCGGCGAGGGTCGAGACCGTCTCGCGCATCCGCCGCCGCCAGTTGGGATGCTCGTCGACGGTGCCGGGCAGGTTGATCTGGGTGTCCTCGACGAGGAGGTCGCCGAGGTTGACCACGAGCAGCCGCGAGAGGGTGCGCGCGGCGTAACGCACCACCGCCTCGGTGAGCGCGGTAAGCGCCTCCGGGTCGTCGGCAGGGGCGGGCGTCGGCGACAGGTTCTGGTCGGCGAGCGCCGCCACCAGGGCCTCGCGCTCGCGTTCGCGGCCGTCGATCTCGCGTTGCGCGACCTTGTCGTCGGCGTAGATGCCGATCTCGGTGCGGAGCGCGATGTCGCGCCCGAGCCACTCCCCGGCGATGGTCGGCATGTCGTGGGTGGTCGGCGTCACCAGCGAGAGCGGCGGATAGGTGTCCGGGCGCTTGAACAGCCCCGAATCCCAGCGCTCGAAATAGAGCACGCGGTAGGAGAGCAGGCGCTCGGCGGCCATCCGCGCGCGGAAGTCCTCGGGCACGGTGCCGAGGTCCTCGCCGACCACCAGGCAGCGGTGGCGGCGGCTTTCGAGCGCGACGATCGCGAGCAGGTCGTCGAACGGATACGAGACGTACGCGCCGCCCGGCACGCCGAGGCCCTGGGGAATCCAGAACAACCGCATCAGCCCCATCACGTGGTCGAGGCGCAGCGCCGCGGCGTGGCACATGTTGGCGCGCAGGAGCGCGATGAAGCCCTCGTAGGCGGTCTCGGTCATGCGGTGCGGGTTGGGCGGCGGCAGGCCCCAGTCCTGCCCGACCGGGCTGAACGCGTCGGGCGGCGCGCCGACCGAGACGCCGCGCACGATGTCGCCCTGGCTCGCCCAAGCGGCGGCGCCCTCAGCGTTCACCCCGACCGCGAGGTCGCGGTAGAGCCCGACCTCGGGCACGGCCTCGGTGGCGGCGGCGAGCTGCACCGAGGCGAGCCACTGGAGGAAGGCGTGGAAGGTGACGCGTTCGGCGTTGGCGATGGCGTAGGCCTCGACCTCGGGCGACGCCGGGTTCTGGAACGGCGCGGGCCAGGTGTTCCACGGCAGGCCGCCCATCGTCTCGTGCAGCGCGACGAATTCGGCGAAGCGCCGCAGCCGCCCGCCACCCGCGACGCAGAAGGCGTCGAACGCGGCGCTCGCCTCGGGCGGCTCCTGTTCGAGGAAGTCGTCGTAGAGCAGCGCGAGCGCCTGATACTTGAGGTCGCTGACGCGCGGGTAGTCGACGAGGTCCTTCTTGCGCGCCTCGGCGAGCGCGGTCTTCACCGCCGGGTCGGCGCAGAAGGCGGCGAGCGCCGGGCTGTCCTTGGCGAAGGGGATCGCGTCGATGTCGATCATCAACGGGTTGAGGAATTCGGGGTTCGAGGGCGAATACGGGCTGCACGCGTCGGGCCACGAGGGGAACAGCGCGTGCAGCGGGTTGATCCCGACCATCTGCGCGCCGAGTTCTTTCGCCGCGCCCATCAGTTCACCGAGCGCGGTGAAGTCGCCGACGCCCCAGTCGCGCGCGCGGCGCAGGCCGTAGACTTGGCAGGCGAGGCCCCAGCGGCGCTCGCCCTCTTCCATCCACGGCGGCACGTAGGCGGCGGCGGGGGCGACGATCAGCGGGCAGCGGCTCGCGCGCCCGCCGAAGGTGAGGATCAGGGTGTGGTAGCCCTCGGGCAGCATCGTCGGCAGCGGCAGGTTGCGCCGCGCCAGCGGAATCCCGTCGATCTCGCCGGACGCGACCACCGCGAGGCTCTCGGCCCGGGCGCTGCCGTCGATGGTGCCGCCGGTTTCGGTCTCGATCCGCCACTCCACGGTTTCCGCGGCGCGGCGCTCGGGGATGGTGATCTCGACGGCGAACTGTTGCGCCTTGCAGCCGCGGCGCAGCACCACCACCGGCGGCAGCGGCGCACGCCAGCGGCGCTCGCGCCACAGGCGCAGGCTCTGCAACGCCTCGGCGTCGGAGGCGGCGGCGATCCCCATCGCCGCGAGGATCGCGCGGCGGGTGTCGTCGGTGGTGACGTGGAGGGTGCCCGCGATGTCCCAATAGGACTCGTGAACCCCCGCCTCGGCGGCCAGTTCGCGCAGCGCATCGATTTGCTCAGGCATGTCCACCGGGCTCAAGATCTACTCCATTTCCGGTTTGAACATCATCGGCGGCAGCGACGGATCGGCGGCGCCGCGCCGCGGGCAGACGTCGGACTGGGTGAGGATCACCAGCGCCCGGCCCTGCAGCGGGTAGATCTCGCCCGCGCGGTAGAGCGGTTGGCGGTCCTCGCCGAACGGCAGCGGATACGTGGTGTCGACGAGCGCCTTCCAGCAGAGCCCGAGTTCCGGGCCGGGCAGGCGGAACGGCACCGCGCCGTAGTGCGCGTTCATCAGCACCAGGAAGGGGGTGTCGTCGAGCACGTCGCCGCGCCGCGACATGTATTCGCCGCTCTCGCCGCCGAGGTGCCAGCCGAGGCAGCGGGCGTAGGAGAGGCCCCAGTCCTCGGGCGCGAGTTCGCCGCCGCGCGGGCTGAGCCAGGTGATGTCCTTGAACGCGCCCTTGCCGAGCTTGCGGCCGTGGAAGAAGCGCGGGCGGCGGAACACCGGGTGCTCGGCGCGCAGACGCGAAACCCAACGCACGAACTCGAGGAAGTCGCGGTTTTCCTGGTCGTCGGCGGCCCAGTCGAGCCACGAGATTTCGTTGTCCTGGCAGTAGGCGTTGTTGTTGCCGCCCTGCGAGCGGCCGAGCTCGTCGCCCGCGAGGATCATCGGCACGCCTTGCGAGAGCATCAGGGTGGCGAAGACGTTGCGCTTCTGCCGCATCCGCATCGCGCGGATGGTGGGGTCGTCGGTCGGACCCTCGACACCGCAATTCCAGGAGAGATTGTAGTCGGTGCCGTCGCGGTTGCCCTCGCCGTTCGCGTCGTTGTGGCGGCGCTCGTAGGAGACCAGGTCCTCAAGGGTGAAGCCGTCGTGCGCGGTGACGAAGTTGATCGACGCGCGCGGGCGGCGGCCCTGGTGCTCGAACAGGTTGGAGGAGCCGGTGATCGCCGAGGCGAAGTCGCCCATCAAGCCGGAATCGCCGCGCCAGAACTGCCGCACCTTGTTGCGGTAGGTGTCGTTCCACTCCGACCAGCCGGGCGGGAAGTGGCCGAGCTGATAGCCGTTCGGCCCGATGTCCCAAGGTTCGGCGATCAGCTTGATGCGGCTCAGCACCGGGTCCTGACGCACCGCGGCGAGGAACGGGCTCTCCTGCGAATAGGCGTCGGGCGCGCGGGCGAGGGTGGTGGCGAGATCGAAGCGGAAGCCGTCGACGTGCATCGTCTCGACCCAGTAGCGCAGCGAATCCATCACCATCTGCAGCACCCGCGGGTGCGCGAGGTTGAGGGTGTTTCCGCAGCCGGTGAAGTCGGTGTAGTAGCGCTTGTCGTCGCGGTTGAGGCGGTAGTAGCTGGCGTTGTCGATGCCGCGGAAGCTGTAGGTCGGGCCGAGGTGGTTGCCCTCGCCCGAGTGGTTGTAGACGACGTCGAGCACGACCTGGATGCCGGCGTCGTGCAGGAGGTTCACCATCGTCCGGAATTCGGCGATGTTGCGGCTCGACAGGTAGCGCGGCGCGGGGGCGAAGAAGTTGTAGGAGCTGTAGCCCCAGTAGTTGACGAGCTTCTTGTCGACGAGGTGCGGCTCGTCGGCGATCGCGTGCACCGGCAGCAGCTCGACGACGTTCGCGCCGAGCGACTTCAGGTGCGCGATCACCGCCGCGGTGCCGAGCCCCGCGAAGGTGCCGCGCTTGGCGGGCGGCACCTGCGGGTGGCGGATCGTCATGCCGCGCACGTGCATCTCGTAGATCACGCTGTCCTGCCACGGCACGTCGGGCGCGGCGGTGAGATGGCGGCCCTGCGGAGAGTCGACGACGATGCCCTTGGGGATGTAGCGCGCGTTGTCCTGGCGGTTGAACGACAGGTCCTGCTTCGGGTGGTCGTGGCGGTAGGCGTAGTTGTTACGGTGGTGGACGATCACCCCGGAAAGCGCCTTGGCGTAGGGGTCGACGAGCAGCTTGTTGGGGTTGAAGCGGTGCCCGGCGGAGGGCTCGTAGGGACCGTGCACGCGGTAGCCGTAGAGCTGGCCGGGGCGCACGTCGGGGAGGAAGCCGTGCCACACCTGGTCGGTGTATTCCGGCAGGCGGATCCGTTCGAGTTCCTTCTTGCCGCTGTCGTCGAACAGGCAGAGGTCCACCGCGGTCGCGTTGGCGGAGAACAGCGCGAAGTTGGTGCCCTTGCCGTCCCAGGTCGCCCCGAGGGGATTCGGGCGGCCCGGCCACACCAGGCTCGTCATCGCTTACCCCTCGCCGGGCGCGCCGGCGGCGCGCAGGATCAGGGTCGCGAGCGGCGGCAGGGTGAGCACCAGCGAGCACGGCTGGCCGTGGCAGGGCACCGCCTCGGCCTCGACGCCACCGCCGTTGCCGACGTTGCTGCCGCCGTAGAGTTCGGAATCGGTGTTGATCTCCTCGGCGTAGAAGCCCGGGTGCGGCACGCCGACGCGGTAGGTCTCGCGCACCACCGGGGTGAAATTGCAGACCACGATCGCCTCGCCGCCCGCCTCGGCGGGATCGCGGCGCATGTAGGCGAGCACGCTCTGCTGCCAGTTTCCGGCGTCGAGCCAGGCGAAGCCCGAGGGTTCGAAGTCGACGCGGTGCAGCGCCGGGGTGCGGCGGTAGACCGCGTTGAGATCGCGGATCACGTCGCGCACGCCGGCGTGCTGCGGGTAGTCGAGGAGATGCCAGTCGAGGCTTTCGTCGTGGTCCCACTCGCGTCCCTGGCCGAACTCGCCGCCCATGAACAGCAGCTTCTTGCCCGGGTGCCCCCACATGAACGCGAAGTAGGCGCGCAGGTTGGCGAACTTCTGCCAGCCGTCGCCGGGCATCCGCGACAGCAGCGAGCCCTTGCCGTGCACCACTTCGTCGTGGCTGAGCGGCAGCACGAAGTTTTCCTGGAAGGCGTAGATCAGCCCGAAGGTCATGTCGTTGTGGTGGTAGGAGCGGTGCACCGGTTCCTTGCCCATGTAGCGCAGGGTGTCGTGCATCCAGCCCATGTTCCACTTGTAGCCGAAGCCGAGGCCGCCGAGGTAGGTGGGCCGCGAGACCATCGGCCAGGCGGTGGATTCCTCGGCGACGGTGAACGCGCCCGGATGCTCCTCGTAGAGCACCTCGTTCATCCGCTTGAGGAAGCTGATCGCCTCGAGGTTCTCGTGGCCGCCGAAGGCGTTCGGCACCCACTCGCCTTCCTTGCGGCTGTAGTTGAGGTAGAGCATCGACGCCACGGCATCCACGCGGAGCCCGTCGATGTGGTATTCCTCCATCCAGAACAAGGCGTTGGCGATGAGGAAGTTGCGCACCTCGGCGCGCCCGAAGTTGTAGATCAGGGTGCCCCAGTCCATGTGGCGGCCCTGGCGCGGGTCGGCGTGCTCGTAAAGGTGAGTGCCGTCGAACCAGCCGAGGCCGTGCGCGTCCTCGGGGAAGTGGCCGGGCACCCAGTCGAGGATCACGCCGAGACCGGCGGCGTGGCAGGCGTCGACGAAATGGCGGAAGTCGTCGGGGGTGCCGAACCGGCTGGTCGGCGCGAACAGCCCGATCGGCTGGTAGCCCCACGAGCCGTCGAACGGGTACTCGTTGATCGGCAGCAGCTCGATATGGGTGAAGCCCATGTCCCGCACGTAAGGCACCAAGTCGTCGGCGAGCTCGCGGTAGCTGAGGTAGCGGTTGCCGTCCTCGGGCTTGCGCTTCCACGAGCCGAGGTGCGCTTCGTACACCGCCATCGGCGCGTCGACGCGGTTCTTCGCCGCGCGCCCCTCCATCCACGCCGCGTCGTTCCAGGCGTAGGCGCCGCGCCGCACCACCCGGCTGGCGGTGGCGGGCGGACGCTCGC
>QKGW01000038.1 GCA_003250275.1 Alphaproteobacteria bacterium | reverse complement strand
CCGTCGGCCAGCGCCGCGGCCTGGGCGTCTCCGCCGCGGAGCCGCTCTACGTCGTGCGCCTCGACGCCGCGGCGAACCGCGTCGTCGTCGGCCCCGCGTCGGCGCTCGAAGGCACCGGCCTCGCCATCCGCGAGGTTAACTGGCTGGGCGCGGACGGCTTCGACGGCGCCGAGGTGATGGTGAAGCTGCGCTCCGCCTCGAAGGCGGTGGCGGCGACGCTCAAGGATCTCGGCGGCGGCGCGGCGGAAGTCCGCCTCGCCGCGCCGTTCTCGGCGATCGCGCCGGGACAGGCGTGCGTCTTCTACGACGGCGACCGGATGCTCGGCGGCGGCTGGATCGCTGCCTGATCTTTCGTCAAACGCCAAACGTCGTCCTCGGGTCTGGCCCGAGGATCCGCGTCTTCCGGCTCCCGTGGATGCCCGGGTCGAGCCCGGGCATGACGACGGGGGCGGGATGGGCTAGTTCTTCCCCACCAGCACCGGCTCGGCGCGGTAGGCGGTCGGGAACGCCTTCTTGAGCGCGGTGATCTTCGGCAGATCGTGGAACACGATGTAGGGGTGGTTGGGGAAGCGCGTGGCGAAGTCCTGATGATAGGCCTCCGCCGGGTAGAACTGCGCGAGGTCGCTCACCTTGGTGGCGATCGGGCGCTTGAACGCCTTGGCGTCGTCGAGCTGCGCGATGTACGCGGCGGCGATCTCCTTCTGCCGCGGCGTCGCGGCGAAGATCTCCGAGCGGTACTGCGGGCCGACGTCCGGTCCCTGGCGGTTGACCTCGGTCGGGTCGAGCGCGACCGAGAAGAACACCCGCAGCAGTTCGCCGTAGCTGATCACCTTGGGGTCGAACACCACCTCGACGGACTCGGCGTGCTTGGTGCGGCCGCTGCTGACGGTGTCGTAGTCGGCGGTCTTGGCTTCGCCGCCGGCGTAGCCCGAGGTCGCGTTCAGCACCCCCTTGGTGTGCTGGAACACCGCCTGGACGCCCCAGAAGCATCCGCCCGCGAGCACCGCGGTCTCGGTCGCGGCGACGGCCGGCGGGTCGATCGCGGGCGCGGGCAGGACGCGGTCGGCGGCGTCGGCGTCCGGCGAGCCGAGGGCGAAGAGCGGCGCGAGCGCGAGGATGCCGCCGCTTTTCCACCAGCGGCGCGCGCGCAGCGGCCCGGTGCGGGGAAAGTGCCTACGAAATCCCATCTTCAACATCATGCAACTCCCTGGGTCTGTGACCCTACCCGAAGGTGAAGGCGAACGCCTGGACGCCCGGGTCCAGGAACTCGATGGCGAAGGTACGTTCGCGCACCTCGCCGGACTGGCGGACGAGCTGGTAGAGGCGGTTCTCGTTCACCGTGCCGTAGCCCTGCGCGTCGATGTCCACGCCCGCATCGGGGCCGGGGGGCTGACCGTCGACGGTCACCCGGAAGCGTACCGGCATCCCGTTGCGGCCCGGTCCGAGAACCAGATGCAAATCTCGTGCGTGGAAGCGCATAGCGATGATTCCGCCCGCTTTTTCGAGGTGGGCATCCTCCGCGGCAACCGCCCAGTCCCCCCCCAGTGCCCACTGATTGAGCACCAGATTCGCGGGCACGCTGTAGGTCGCCGCGCGGTTGGTGGAAACGTCCTCGGGCGAGGCGAAGCCCGCCGCGCGGTCGTAGCCGATGTAGGTCTCGGGTGACTTCACGTTGGCGAAGTCGGCGGCCATCTCGGCGCCCTTGAGGTCGAGCGACGCGACTTTGTCGCCGAGGTTGCCCGCGCCGTTGGCGGCGAGGAGATCGCGCACTGCCTGCTCGGTCTCTTCCTCGGCGCCTTCGCCGAAGTGGGTGTAGCGCACCCGGCCTTCGCCATCGAGGAGGTACTGCGCCGGCCAGTAGCGGTTCGAGAAGCCGCCCCAGACCGCATAGTCGTTGTCGAGCGCCACCGGATATTTGATCTCCATGTCGGCGACCGCCTGGCGGACGTTCTTTTCGAGCTTCTCGAAGGCGAACTCCGGCGTGTGCACGCCGATGATCACCAGGCCCTTGTCGCGGTACTTGGCGTCGAGGGCACGGACGTGCGGAATCGCGCGCACGCAGTTGATGCAGGAGTAGGTCCAGAAGTCGATCAGCACGACCTTGCCGTGGAGACTTTTGGCGGTGTAGGGGCCGCCGTTGAGCCACCCGGTGGTGCCGGTGAGCGAGGCGAGCGGCGTCGACAGCGCGGCGGCGGGGGTGGCCCTAGAGCCACCGAGCGGCAGGCGGTCGAGGATCGCCTGTTCGATGCGGTCGGTGCCGGGGCCGGACCAGCGCGCGAGGGTCTCCGCGCCGAGCGCCGCGACCGCGACGCCCGCGAGCACCAGCACGCCGAGCGCGCGGCGCACGCCTTCGCCCACACCCATGCGGCGCTTCATCGCGTTGACGACGCGGCCGCCGGCGAACAGCGCGATGCCGAGCGAGGTCGCCGAGCCGAGCGCGTAGGCGGCGAGCGCCGGCGCCGCGCCGCCGCCCTGGAGCGCCGCGCCGCCGAGGATCAGGCCGAGGATCGGCCCGGCGCAGGGCGCCCAGACGAGGCCGGTGGCGACGCCGGTGAGCGCGGCGCCTCCGGGTCCGTTGCCGACGCCCGCGGCTGTCGACACC
>QKGW01000570.1 GCA_003250275.1 Alphaproteobacteria bacterium | reverse complement strand
TGTTCGAGGGCGGTGGTGAACTGGCGATCGAACTCGCTGCCCGAGAGCATCCAGAAGCGGTGGCCGATCAGCGTCGCCGCCACGGTGAAGGCGGCGAGCGCGAGCGCGGCGTGGCGGGTGTGCCAGCCGAGCGCGACGCCGAAACCGCCGAGGAGCTGCACGATCACGGTGAGCAGCACCGCCGCCTCGGTCATCGGCAGGCCGAGCGCCTGGAACTCCGCCACCGTCGCCGACCATCCGAACGCCTTGACCGTGCCCGAGTAGACGAACACCGCGCCGAGAAACAGGCGCGAGATCAAAAGGACGATGTCTTCGGTTTCGGCGCGCGGGCGCGAGGCGCTTTCCATGGCGTCAGTCTCCTGCAAAATACGCGAGGGCATAGTCCGCCCCCAGAAACCCCACCGTCATCGCCACCACCAGCAACGCGCCGACGAGGCGCGGCGGGGCGGGAAGCGGTAGATCGAACCACCGGCACCCCACGCCGATGACGAAGCCGAGCCCGAGGCCGAGGACGGCGCTCATCGCCGTGCCGCCCGGGTTTCGCCGCTCGGTCCGCCGCACGACGCGCGGGAGCTGGCTTCGCGATGCTGGGCGAAGCGGTCGGTGACCACGTAGCCCAGGGTCATCGCCACCACCAGAAGCGCGCCCACCAGAACCGGCGGAGCGGGGAGCGGCACTTCGGCGAGCCGGCACACGATACCGATGCAAAGCCCGAGCCAAAACCCGATCGCGGTCTTCATGTCAACCTCCCTCAAAACCCGAAGCACGAACAACCGAGTGCGCCCCAGAACGTGCGCTTGTCGGAGACCGGCAGCGGCGAATCCCATGCGATTCGGTGGTCGTGGCCATGCATCGCGCAGCCGTTGCCGCAGCCGCAGCCGTCGCGCGCCACCGCATCGGGCACCGCCACCGGGTGGTGGCCGCCGAAGCGCGCGACCGGCGACCAGTCGGGGCTCGCGGGCGGCAGCGGTGGGTCGAGACGGGCGAATTCGGCGGCGGCGTAGACGACCTTGCCGCCCATCACCGTGAGCACCGAGGCGATGCCGGGGATGCGCGCGCCGGAGGTGGCGAGGTAGTCCTCGGAGAGCACCGCGAGGTCGGCGTACATGCCGGGCGCGAGGGTGCCCTTCACCTCCTCCTCGCCGGAGAACCACGCCGAGCCCGTGGTCCACAGCCGCAGCGCGGTCTCGCGGTCGAGGCGGTTGCGCGCCGGGGTGAGCAGGGTGCCGCCGACGGTGCGGCCCTCGGTGAGCCAGGCGAGGCAGACCCAGGGGTTGAACGAGGCGACGCGGGTGGCGTCGGTGCCCGCGCCGACCGGTGCGCCGCTGGTCAGCATTTCCGCCACCGGCGGCGTCGCCTCGGCGGCTTCCGCGCCGTAGCGGGCGATGAAGTACTCGCCCTGGAACGCCATGCGGTGCTGGATCGCGATGCCGCCGCCGAGCGCGGTGATGCGGTCGATGTTGCGCGGCGACACGGTTTCGGCGTGATCGATGGTGAAGCGCGCGGGCAGGGGCGCGCCGCCGGCGACGCGCTCGAACACCGAAAGGAAGCGGTCGATGCTCTCGTCGTAGGTGGCGTGGATGCGGAACGGCCATTTCTTCTCGGCGAGGCGCGCGACGATCGCTTCGAGCTCCGCCTCCATCGTCGGTGCGAGGTCGGGGCGCGGTTCGAGGAAGTTCTCGAAGTCCGCCGCCGCCCAGGTGAGGTTCTCGCCCGCGCCGTTCATCCGCAGCAAGCCGTCGCCCGCGCCCGGCTCGGTCATCGCGAGCCAGCGCTCGTAGTCGGAGAGCTCGCTCCCCGCCTTCTGGGCGAAGAGATTGTAGGCGACGCGCACGGTCATCTGCCCCGCCGCGTGGAGGTTCTCGATCACCGCGTAGTCGTCGGGGTAGTTCTGGCCGCCGCCGCCCGCGTCGATCACCGAGGTGACGCCGAGGCGGTTGAGCTCGCGCATGAAGTGGCGGGTCGAGTTGATCTGGTCCTCGGGCTCGAGCTTCGGCGCGCGCGCGAGCGTCGAATAGAGGATCAGGGCGGAGGGCTTGGCGACGAGGAGCCCGGTGGGCTCGCCCCGGGCGTCGCGCACGATTTCGCCGCCGGGCGGGTTCGGGGTGTCGCGCCCGAAGCCCAGGGCGGCGAGCGCGGCGCGGTTGAGCAGCGCGCGGCCATAGAGATGGAGGATGAACACCGGGGTGTCGGGGGCGGCGGCGTTGATCTCGTCGAGGGTCGGCATCCGCCGCTCGGCGAACTGGAACTCGCTCCAGCCGCCGACGACGCGCACCCACTGCGGCGCGGGGGTGCGCTCGGCTTGCGCCTTGAGCATCGCGAGTGCGTCGGCGAGCGAGGGCACGCCCTCCCAGCGGAGTTCGAGGTTGTAGTAGAGGCCGCCGCGGATCAGGTGGGTGTGGCTGTCGTTGAGGCCGGGGATGACGCGCCGGCCGCCGAGGTCGACGATCTCGGTGCCGGGTCCGGCGAGCGGCATCACCTCCGCCGCCGCGCCCGCCGCGAGCACCTTGCCGCCGCCGAGCGCGATCGCTTCGGCCTCCGGGTTGGCGCGGTCGAGGGTGGTGATGCGTCCGTGGGTGAGGATCAGTTCGGGTGCGGTCATCGC
>QKGW01000381.1 GCA_003250275.1 Alphaproteobacteria bacterium | reverse complement strand
GCGGAAATGGCGCGCCCTACAGGATTCGAACCTGTGACCGTTCGCTTAGAAGGCGAATGCTCTATCCAACTGAGCTAAGGGCGCCCTGAGGCCTCAGGACCACTTCGAGGCGGCGAAGTTGTCGGAATAATTGTTGGGAACGAGGCGGCGCGGCTTCGGGGCTTCCACGGCGTAGGCGATGCCTTCGCGCTCGGCGTAGGCGATCGCTTCCTCGCAGGTTTCGAAGCGCAGGCGCAGCTGCCCGAGGGTATCGCCCGAACCGACCCAGCCGACCAGCGGGTCGGCCTCGCGCCGCTCCTGCGGCTCGTATTCGAGCACCCACTTGCGGGTATTGGCACGCCCGGACTGCATCGCAGTCTTGGCGGGTTTGAAGATCCGGGCCTTCGCCATAACCGTACAACCTCCTCTGCGTGCCTCATCTGGTCGGGGCGATAGGATTCGAACCTACGACTTTCGGCTCCCAAAGCCGACGCTCTACCAGGCTGAGCTACGCCCCGTGGCATGGAAAATATGGGGATGCCGCCGGCAAGGCAACACGTTTCACCGCAACGCGATTCAGGGAGCGGCCGGCTTGGCGGGCGGGGTGGTCATCTTCATCCGGTCGCCGGTGGTGAGCTTGAGCTGCGCGGCGCGCCCGCCGGGGATCTCGAGCACGTAGCGCACCGGCACCGGCGACGCGATCACGGTTTCGTCGCGCGGCTTGGCGTCGGCGTGGATGTACTGGATCACGCCCTCGTCGTCGATGAACAGCATGTCGAGCGGGATCAAGGTGTTCTTCATCCACATCCGCGCCATCGTCGCCTCGCCGTAATCGAACAGCATTCCGCGCGAAGGCTCGAGCGCCTCGCGGTTCATCAGGCCCTGGGCGCGGTCCTCGGGCGAGGATGCGACCTCGACGGTGAACGTCGCCACCGGGGCGGCGCGGTGCGACAGCATCACCACCGCGGACAGCGGCTCGGCGAGCGCAGGCACCGCCGCCAGCAGCAGCGCGAACAGGGCGAGAATCGGCAGTCTCCGCATCGTCTTTCTCCGGCTTGACCTTGACCCGTTTGCGGGACGGCACCATACAGGAAGTCGCGGCGCATCGCCAGTGCCGCACCCCACGGGGGGAGCCGCTTCGGAGCGGCTGAGAGGTTCCCGGCCCGGAACGACCCCTAGAACCTGATCCGGCTCGTACCGGCGAAGGGACGTGATCCGACCATGCCCGATCCGGCATTCTCCCACCACCCGCCCGCCGTGCGCGTCCGCCACGCCCGCGTCAGCCTCGGCCACGTGCCGGTGTTCGCGGATCTCGACTTCACCGCCGAGGCGGGCCGCTTCACCGGCGTGCTCGGACCCTCCGGGGTCGGCAAGACCACCCTGCTGCGCCTGATCGCCGGGCTGATTCCGGGCGCCGATATTGGCGATGAACGCGGCGGAAGCCTCTCGGGTTGCATCGCTTGGATGGCGCAGAAGGATCTCCTGCTGCCATGGCTTTCGGTGATCGAGAACGTCCGCCTCGGCGCGCGGCTGCGCGGCGAGGGCGACGGCGGGCGCGAGAAAGCGCGCGCCCTGCTTGCCGCGGTCGGCCTCGCCGAGCGCGCGAACGACCGCCCCGACACCCTCTCCGGCGGCCAGCGCCAGCGCGTCGCGCTCGCGCGCACGCTGATGGAGGACCGCCCGGTGGTGCTGATGGACGAACCGTTCTCCGCCGTCGACCCCCTCACCCGCCTCGGCCTGCAGGACCTCGCCGCGCGGATGCTCGCCGGGCGCACCGTCGTCTTCGTCACCCACGACCCTTTGGAAGCGCTGCGCCTCGGCCACGCGGTCTACGTGCTCAACGGCGAACCCGCCACCGCGCGCGCGATCGAACTCCCCGACGCGCCCTGGCCGCGCGCCGCCGACGCGCAGGGCGTGCTCGCCGCGCAGGCCGCGATCCTGCGCGCCCTCGCGCCGGAGGCGGCGTCATGATCCGCCGCGTCGGCGCCGTGCTGATCCTGGTCGCGCTCTGGAGCCTCGCGTGGGCGCTCACCGGACGGCTCGATTTCATCCTGCCGCCGCCGTGGACGGTTGCCGCGGCGCTGTGGGAGCACCGCGACCTTCTCGCCGAACACGGCGCGATCACGCTCGCCGAAATCGCCCTCGGCCTCGTCGTCGGCGGCGGCATGGGCGTGCTCGCCGCGCTCAGCCTCGCGCTCTGGCGTCCGGCGGCGCTGTGGCTGTGGCCGCTGTTCGTCGCAACGCAGGCGCTGCCGGTGTTCGCGATCGCCCCCCTTCTGGTGCTCTGGCTCGGCTACGGCATGGCCTCGAAGATCGCGATGGCGGCGCTGATCATCTTCTTCCCCGTCGCCTCGGCGTTCTACGACGGCCTGCGCCGCACCGATCCCGACCTCCTCGACCTCGCGCGCACGATGAACGCCTCGAAGGGTGCGGTGCTGCGCCACCTGCGCGTGCCCGCCGCGCTCCCCGGCCTCGCCTCCGGCCTCAAGGTCGGCGCGGCGGTCGCGCCGATCGGCGCGGTGGTCGGCGAATGGGTCGGTTCGTCCGCCGGGCTCGGCTTCCTGATGCTCCACGCCAACGCGCGTTTGCAGGTGCCGCTGATGTTCGCGGCGCTGCTTTTGCTCGCTGTGATGGCGATCCTTTTGCACGCCGCAATCTCCGCGTGCTTGCGTCGCGCCCTCCCCTGGGTGCACGATACCCTTGACGTTCAACCACCTGCCAGGGATTGACCGACAGATGAGCTCCCCGATTTCCCGCCGACTGTTTCTCACCGGAGCCTCGCTCGCTTCGGCAGCGTTCGCCGCGCCCGCGTTCGCCCAGCCGGCGCTGAGCCCCAAACCGGCAAAGCCCGAGGCGCTCTCGGTGGCGCTCGACTGGTTCGTCAACCCCGACCACGCGCCGCTGGTGATCGCCAAGCAGATGGGCTTCTTCACCGACGCCGCGCTCGACGTCACCCTGATCGCCCCCGCCGACCCCAACGCGCCGCCGAAGCTGGTCGCCGCGAAGGAGGTCGACATCGCGGTCAGCTACCAGCCGCAGCTGCACCTCCTCGCCGAATCCGGCCTGCCGATCGTGCGCATCGGCACCCTCGTCGCGACTCCGCTCAACACCCTGGTCGCGCTCAAGGGCGGGCCGGTCAAGGAGATCGCCGACCTCAAGGGCAAGAAGGTCGGCTACTCGATCTCGGGCTTCGAGGACGCGCTGCTCGGCACGATGCTGCAAAGCGCGGGGCTGTCGCTCAAGGACGTCACCCTGGTCAACGTCAACTTCTCCCTCTCCCCCGCCCTGCTCTCGAAGCAGGTGGACGCGGTGATCGGCGCGTTCCGCAACTTCGAGCTCAACCAGATGGACATGGAGAAGCATCCGGGTATCGCGTTCTTCCCCGAGGAACACGGCGTGCCGGCCTACGACGAGCTGATCTACATCACCCACCAGCAGCGCCTCACCGACCCGCGCATCCGCCGCTTCTTCGAGGCGATCGAGCGCGCCACCCTGTTCATGGTCAATCACCCGAAGGAGGCGTGGGCGGCGTTCGCGGGGTACGACAAGACCCTCAACACCGAGCTCAACCGCCGCGCCTGGCGCGACACCATGCCGCGTTTCGCGATGCGCCCGCAGGCGCTCGACCGGGTGCGCTACGTCCGCTTCGCCGACTACCTGTTCAAGCTCAACCTGATCGGCCGTCAGGTGCCGATCGACCGCTATGTGGTGTCTCTCAACTGAACCCGCGCGCAATCCCGGCGCAGCAAAATTTCCGAACGCCGGTATTGCAACCGTTCACGCCAAAAGATACCTTTGGATCGGGGTCTTATCGGTTTTGCGAGGAGTTGAAAACCGGGTAGCGCCACCGCCGACGACAGGCATCTCGGCACACCGGAACAGCGCCTCGAACAGGACCGAAGGCTTGACTCCCGCGCTCCGCACGACTAGCGTCCCCGCCCCCGGGGATCCTCCGGGCGGGAGGCCAAACGCAGGGAACGCCTCGGTATGAGCATCAGATCCATCCTCGTTCATCTTGCCAATGACGAGGAATACATGACTCGCCTTCGCGTTGCCTACAATCTGGCCTGCCGGCACAACGCCGTCCTCTCCGTGGTTTTCATCACCAGCCCGGTGCGCACCTACGCGGGCACCGAGGGGCGCACCATCTCGGTCGGCTTCACCAGCCAGGTCGAGGACATCGCGGCGGAGAAGTCGAAGCGGGTGGAATACGAGTTCCGCCAGTGGTGCAAGCTCCACGACGTGCGCTACGAGTGGACGATGGTCGAGGGCGAGCACATCAAGATCCTCACCCAGCTCTCCCACTACCACGACCTCGCGATCGTCTCGCAGAGCGACCCGCAGAACCTCGAGGAAATGCTGTTCGCCGAGCTGCCCGACCAGCTCGCGATGGTCGGCTCCTGCCCGGTGATCGTGCTGCCGCACGGCCAGCGCCGCATGGTGCTCGGCCGCCGCATCCTGGTGGCGTGGAAGGAGACGGTGGAATGCTCGCGCGCGGTGCGCTCGGCGATTCCCTTCCTCCAGCAGGCCGAGGCGGTGACGCTGGTTTCTCGCGAAGGCGGACGCGAGGCGGCCCGCTCGCTCGAACGCATCGCCAACACCCTGCGCCTGCACGACATCGAACCGGCGGTGCGCGCGCCGCAGCACGGCGCCCGCGCGGCGGAAGGCCGCGTGCTCGAATACGCCCGCGAGTCCCGCGCCGACATGATCGTGATGGGCGGCTCGGGCAACTCCCGCCTGCGCGAACTCGTGCTCGGCGGCGGCACCCGGCGGCTCCTCACCAACGCCAACATCCCGATCCTGATGTCGCACTGACCGCGGATACGAAAAAAGCCCCCGCTCCGGGGGCTTTTTCGTATCCGCGCGAGAACGCGGCTAGATGAAGAACATCCAGATCAGCATCGCGTAGAGCGGCCCGAGAATGCCGAACGCCCAGATCATGTAGCCGAAGAAGCTCGGCATCTTCACGCCGCGTTCCTCGGCGATCGACTTCACCATGAAGTTCGGCGCGTTGCCGACGTAGGTGTTCGCGCCCATGAACACCGCGCCGCACGAGATCGCCATCAGCGTCGCCACCTCGCTCATCAGCACATGGGCGTCGCCGCCCGCGGTGTTGAAGAACACCAGGTAGGTCGGCGCGTTGTCGAGGAACGACGAGAGGATGCCGGTGAGGAGGAAGTACATGTAGTTGATCGGCATCCCGGCATCGTCGGTGACGGCGTGGACCACCGGGGCGAGCGCGCCGTGGGCGCCCGAGCGCAAGATCGCGATCGCCGGGATGATGGTCATGAAGATGCCGAAGAACAGCTTGCCGACCTCGATGATCGGGAACCAGTTGAACGCGTTGGCGGTGCGGCTTTCGCGGCTGGTGAGCTTCCACGAGAGCCAGGCGATCAGGAGAAGCAGCGCGTCGCGGGTGACGTTCTGGATCTCCACCGGCACATGGAAAAGGTTCACCTTCCAGCGGTAGTCGTGCGGCCACAGGCCGCTCATCAGCACCGCGCCGACCACGCCGCCGAGCAGCAGGATGTTGATCTTGCCCTCGACGCCGATGCGGTCGTCGGGCTCGATCATCGGCGCTTCGCGGTGCTCCTCGCGGCGGAAGTACCAGTAGTCGATGCAGAAGTAGATCACCAGGAGCGTGCTCGCCATCACCAGCATCGGCAGCAGCAGGTGGTGCGTCGTCCAGAAGAAGCTCACCCCCTTGAGGAAGCCGAGGAACAGCGGCGGATCGCCGAGCGGGGTCAGCGAGCCGCCGATGTTGGCGACCAGGAAGATGAAAAAGACGATGGTGTGGACTTTGAACTTGCGCCGCTCGTTGGCGCGGATCAGCGGGCGGATCAGCAGCATCGCCGCGCCGGTGGTGCCCATCCAGCTCGCCAGGAACGCGCCGCCCGCGAGCATCGCGGTGTTGAGCAAAGGCGAGCCGTGCAGCGCGCCGGTGATGCGCACCCCGCCCGCGACGGTGAACAACGAGAACAGCAGGATGACGAAGGGCACGTATTCGAGCAGGACGGTGTGCAGAACCTCGTAGAGGACCGTCGCCCCGCCGAATTCGAGAAGCGCGGGGACGAGAAAACACATCGCCCAGAACGCCGCGACCTTGCCGAAATGGTTGTGCCAGAAGTGCGGCATCACCAGTGGGAACAACGCGATCGAGAGCAGCATCGCGGCGAACGGCGCGGCCCAGGCGAGCCCGAGCTGCGAGCCATCGATATGCGGAGCCCCCTCCGACGCTGCAAAGGCCGGATCACACAGGGCCACCCCACCGACGAGAAGGGCGACAATCGATGGCAGGATTCGTCTCATACCGCTGATGTTTTTTTTGCCCCGTTCCCGAGAAATGCGACCCTTGCCGCACCCCTGAGAAAACCCAAGCAGATGCACCCAAGCGAGTGATGCCAGTATGCACGAACCCCGAAGGCCGGGAAAGACGTTTCGGGAAAAAACGCCTATGAATGCCGCGCCTTGCGGGCTGCCCGACGGGGTCTTGGAGAGGCGCGGTTCAGCCGCCCGATTTGGGGCCGCCGGGGGTCCAGCGGCGCACGTTCACCGCCTTGCCGGTGGCGCTCAGCGCGGTGCGCGGGCGGATCACCTCGTCGATCCCCGGCGAGGCCCGCGTCGGCGCGGGCGGCTGGGCGAGGTGGCGGGCGACGTCGGCGAGCGGGATCTCGGTGCGCGGTCCCTCGGCGAGCGCCGCCTGGAACGGCGGCTGCCGCGCGATCAGGTCGCCGAGGTAATCGGCGGAATGCGAACCGAAGCGCCGCCACACGCTGTCGAGAAACTGCTCGACCCGCTCGGGCGGCGGCACGCTCTCGATGTAGGGGCGGCCCGAGGCGTAGACGCGCCAGACGTCGGGCTCGACCGGACCGGCGGCGTCGACGACGAAGGTCGCGGGCATCAGCTTCTCGCCGCGGTAGGCCACGGCGAAGTAGCCCTGCGCGAGATACATCAGGCGGTGCAGCTTGGTCGGCTGCAGATATTCGCCGTCGTTGAGCGCGCGGTCGGTGAACCACACGACGACGTCGAACGTGGAGGAAACGGCGGAAGCGGGCATCGTCAGTGCAGGCTGTCGTAAGAATCGCCGCTGACCCGGCCGAAGCCGGCGATCACGCGGAGATTGGATTCGTAGCGGCGCGCCCCCGCCGCATGGGCGTCGGGCAACAGGATCGGCTGGGCGTTCCACTCCGAGAGCGCGGCGGCGAAGGTTTCGTCCATGTAGGTGACCGGCGCGTAATGGAAGAAGTCCGGCTGGTCCTCGCGGCTCCGCCGCCCCTGGCCGCGCCGCTCCTCCGGCGGCTTGTAGCCGTCGTCGTAGCGGACCGACTGCTCCTGCGGCCCCATCGCGTTGGAGCCGCCGACGTCGGCGACGCGGGGGAAGCTCACCGACGCAACGTTGCGGCCCGAATTCGCGATCCTTGCGGTCGCGGCGGGTCCGAACGTCGCCGATGTCACGCGCTGAGTCGCGCTCACTGTTCCCCTGCCTCACGAGCCGCCGTCGGTCGGGGGGGGTCAGCATGGCGCGCGCGTCGCGGGCGGCTCTCCCCCACGACGCACGAAAAACCATCCCCTATCTTCGAATGTGGCGTGCTCGCCCGGCAGTTGTCAACCGGGCCTTACGGCGTGCCGTACAGCCGGTCGCCCGCGTCGCCGAGGCCGGGAACGATGTAGGACTTCTCGTTGAGACGCTCGTCGAGCGCGGCGGCGACGATGCGCACCTCGGGGAACAGCCGGTTGATCTCGGCGACGCCCTCGGGCGCGGCAACCAGCACCATCAGCACCGTCGCCTCGCGGCGCGCACCCTTGCTGAACAGGAGGTCGAGCGCGTGCGCGGCGGAGTGGCCGGTGGCGAGCATCGGATCGACGACGACGATGCCGCGCGAGTCGAGGTTGAGCGGCAGACGCTCGAGATACGGGACCGGGCGCACGGTCTTTTCGTCGCGGTACATGCCGAGGTGGCCGATGTCGGATTCCGGCAGCAGCTCCAGCACGCCGTCGGCGAGGCCGAGGCCGGCACGGAGGATCGGAATCACCGCGGGAATCGGATCGAGGCACCAGCCCTTGGTGGTGGCGAGCGGGGTTTCGACGGTGATTTCGGAGACCGGCAGATGACGCGTGGCTTCGACCGCGAGCAGCGCTCCCACCTGCTTCATCAGCACGCGGAATTCGGCGGTCGGGGTGGTACGGTCGCGGAGGCGCGTCAGCTTGTGGCGGATCAGCGGATGATCCACTACGATCACGGACGGAGTTTCGGCCATTGGGCGATGCTCTTCTTGTACTTGTGGTTTCTAACGATTGGCCGCCAGCGGGCGGATACGGTTGAGGAGCACGATGATGGAATTGGGTTTGAAAGGCAAACGCGCATTGGTGATGGGGGCTTCGCGCGGGCTCGGGCGCGGCATCGCCGCGGCGCTCGCGGCCGAAGGCTGCGACCTCATCCTCGCCGCCCGCAGCGCGGAAAAGCTGCGCGACACGGCGGCCCAGCTCGAAACCCAGCACGGCATCAAGGCTACCGTGGTCGGGCTCGACCTCGGCGACGCCGCGACCGTCGACGCGCTGATCGACACGGTCAAGACCATGGGCGGCGTCGATATCCTTCTCGGCAACGTCGGCGGCCCGCCGCCCTCGGGCGCGCTCGGCGTTCCCGCCGAGACCTGGCGCAAGCACTTCGAGAGCATGGTGATGAGCCTGATCCGCATCGTCGACGCGCTGGTGCCGATGATGCGCGAAAAGAAGTGGGGCCGCGTCATCACCATCACCTCGTCGGGGGTGATCCAGCCGATCCCCACCCTCGCGATCTCGAACACCCTGCGCGCCTCGCTGGTGGCGTTCTCGAAGACCCTCGCGGGCGAGGTCGCCGCCGACGGCGTCACCGTCAACGTCGTGCTGCCCGGCCGCATCGGCACCGAGCGCGTCGCCGAACTCGACAAGGCGGCCGCCGAACGCGGCAACCTCAGCATCGAGGAGGCGAGCGCGAAGGCCGCCGCGACGATCCCGGCGAAGCGCTACGGCAAGGTCGAGGAGTTCGCCGCGGTGTGCACTTTCCTCGCGAGCGTGCCCGCGGGCTACGTCACCGGATCGTCGATCCGCGTCGACGGCGGCCTGATCGCCTCGATCTAATCCGATCCCGCGCCGCGCGATCCTCCGCGCGGCGCGGCACCCCCGGTTGAATGCACTGCCTCTTATGTGCGACTACCCGAGTCGGATACCCGCCGAAATCCGCGTAGTTCGTTGATTCCCCTTGCAGCATCCGCCCTTGACTTCATCCGGCCGCCAAGCCATTGTAGCCGACATCCACTCCATAGCCGCAAACGGCTTGATGTACCGCTGACCCTAGGGGTTCGGCGGGGTGTATCCGGCGGGGGCCGGACCACGTGACCGAGGGGGACCAATGCAAGACGATCTGCAGAGCGCCGGGGAGACCTCGCGCATCGAACCCCGCAAGCTGCTGGCGATGGGGCTGGCGGTTGGCGTCTCGGCGCTGACGATCGCTGCGGTGTTCGGCTCGGGCACCTCTGACGCGGGCATCGGCCGCGACACCGGCGCGACCCTCGCGCCGCCCGCCGTCGAGGACCAGGAACTGACGCCGCGCGGCTATCTTTACGGCGGCAGCGAATACCTCCCCGACCCCGGCCGTCCGCACGAACCCGCCGCCCGCATCGACGCGGCGATCGAGCCCGAAGGCCCGCAGAACCGCGAACTCACCGTGCAGGTGCTGCCGGGCGACACCCTCGGCCAGATTCTCGACCGCAACGACGTCGCCCGCCAGGAAGCCTTCGACGCGATCTCGGCGATCAAGCCGGTGTTCGACCCGCGCCGCCTCACCCCGGGCCAGAGCGTCACCCTGTCGCTCACCGAAGCCGACGGCGCGCTCCAGCTCACCCGCCTCCAGATCGAAGCCGAACCGGGCCGCCGCAGCTACGTCGAGCGCCAGGACAG
>QKGW01000129.1 GCA_003250275.1 Alphaproteobacteria bacterium | reverse complement strand
GGTGATCACCGCGCCGCAGTTGGTTTCCGAGCCGGTCGCCGCGAGCGTCGGCACGGTGACGATCGGCAGCGCCGTGGTCGGGATGTGGGGATTCGGCTGACCGTGGAAGATCATGTCCCACGGATCGCCGTCGTAGAGCGCCGCCGCGGCCATCACCTTGGCGGCGTCCATGGTGCTGCCGCCGCCCAGGGCGATCACCACGTCGCAGCCGTTCTCGCGCGCACTCGCCGCGCCGCGGCGCACCGTCGAGATCCGCGGGTTGGGCTCGACGCCGGCGCACTCGAAGACGTCGACTCCGGCTTCGGCGAGGCTCTTGACCACCCGGTCGAAGGTGCCGTTGCGCTTGACGCTGCCGCCGCCGGTGACGAGCAGGGCGCGCTTGCCGAAGGGCGCGGCGATCTCGCCGAGACGGGAAAGGGTGCCTGCGCCGAACACGATGCGGGTGGGGTTCTGGAATTCGAAATTCATTCTGCATCTCCTGAATCGCGGCGTGCGCACGGAGGCGCTTCGCCGCTTCATGCTGGAGATAATGGAACAGGTTGTCGCCGGGGCGGTATATCAATCCTGTTTTGATATTGCCTGATTCTCCAGAATTTGGAGGGGGAGGATTGCCGCGGGCGTGTCCGTGGCGGTCAGGTTGTCGATCCCGGAGCGCGGTTCGGGCCGCATGTTCGGTTTCCGGGGGTTGCGGAGAAAATTGCCCGATGGACCACGGACGAGCCCCGGCCCCCGCCGGTGCGCGCCATCGGGCGGCGGGGCCGGGGCCCCGCGCGGCGGGCAAAAAACAACGGGCGGCGCGGGGGAAGCGCCGCCCGGATTCGAGGGCTGGGCTCTGGGGCGGTTCCGGCGCCTCAGAGCGGCAGACGGGCGAGACAGGGCTCGTCCGGCGCGCACGCCAGGGGGATGGCGAACGCGAGTCCCTCGATAATCTTGCGCATGTCGCGGTTGTCCTCGGCGAGCGAGGCGACGATCGCGGTGATCCCCTCCGCCCGCGCGATGCGGATCATCCGCTCGGTGATCTCGGTGCCGAGCCCCTGGTGCTGGGCGGAATCCGAAATCACCACGTTGAGTTCGGCGTCGTCGCTGCCCGGCAGCTTCGAGAGCCGCGCCACCGCGACCATCTCATCCTTGCCGTCGGGCGCCTTGCGGAACGCCACCAGCGCCATTTCGCGGTCGTAGTCGATGAAGCAGAGCTGGGTGAGGCGCACGTGCGCGATGCGGTCCTCGAGCGCCACCGGGCCGAGGTGACGCTTGCGCACCGTCTCCTCGCTCAGGGTGTGATGGAAGTCGAACGCCTTGGGTTCGTCCTCCGGGCGCACCGGGCGGATGGTGAAGGTCTCGCCCTTCGCCGAGGTCCAGGTGCCGGCGTACTGGATCGGGTAGGGGCGGATTGCCGGTTTCGGCAGGTCCGCGTCGGCGATCTCGGCCGGGTGGAGGACGATGCGCGCGTCGAGCGCGAGCAGGCGCTCGGGCGAGGCGAGCAGCGGGTTGATGTCGAGCTCGGCGATGCGCGGGTTCTCGACGATCAGCTCCGAGAACCGCACCAGCAGCCCTTCGAGCGCTGCCATGTCGACGCTCGCGCGGCCGCGCACGCCCTTGAGCGCGGTGTAGATCTTGGTCTTTTCCATCATCCGGCGGGCGAGGGTGGTGTTGAGCGGCGGCAGGCCGAGGGCCTTGTCGCTGAACACCTCGACGAGCTGGCCGCCCGAGCCGAACAGCAGCACCGGGCCGAACTGCGGGTCGACGCTCGCGCCGAGGATCAGCTCGTAGCCGTCGAGCTTCGCCATCGGCTGCACGGTGACGCCCTGGAAGTGTTCGGCGCCGACCTTCTCGGTCACCGAGGCCTTGATCTTGGCGTAGGCCTCGGCCACCGCCTCGGCGTCGCGGAGGTTGAGGATCACGCCGCCGACGTCGGTCTTGTGGGTGATGGTGAGGGAGTGGAGCTTGAGCACCACCGGGAAGCCCATGCCCTGGGCGAGCGCTGCGGCCGCCTCGGGGTTGGTGGCGATTTCGGTCGGCGTGGTGGCGATGCCGTAGGCGGAGAGCAGCTTCTTCGATTCGTATTCGGTGAGGATGGTGCGGCCCTCGGCCTGCACCGAGCCGATGATCGCCTGCGCCGCGGCGCGGTCGTGACCGTCGCCGGCGGTGGCGAGCGACGGGGTCTCGTAGAGCCCGGCGAGCGCCTCCGAATACTTCCACATGTAATTGAACACCCGCACCGCGGTGTCGGGGTAGGCGTAGCTCGGCATTCCCGCGCGGTTGAGGAGGTCGTCGCCCTCGGCGACGCTGTCGCCGCCCATCCAGCTCGCCAGCACCGGCTTGCCGAGGTTCTGCGCGTAGAGCGAGAGGTGTTGGGCGATCTCAGTCGGGTTGGTCATACCCTGCGGCGTCATGATCACCAGCATCCCGTCGATGCTCGGGTCGCGCGCGGCGATTTCGAGGCACTTGGCGTAGCGCTCGGGCTCGGCGTCGCCGAGGATGTCGACCGGGTTGTTGTGGCTCCACATCGGCGGCAGCATCGCGTCGAAGGCGGCCATGCTCTCCGCCGAAAGCTCGGCGAGTTCGCCGCCGCCCTGCGACAGCGCGTCGGTGGCGAGCACGCCCGGCCCGCCCGCGTTGGTGACGATGCAGAGCTTCTTGCCCTTGGGCAGCGGCTGCTTGGCGAGCGCGTCGGTCATGTCGAAGACGTCGTCGATGCCGTTGACGCGCAGCACGCCGACGCGGCGGAACGCGGCGTCGAGCACTTCGTCGGAGCCGGTGAGCGAGCCGGTGTGCGAGGCGGCGGCCTTGGCCGCGGCGGCGGTGCGCCCGGCCTTGATCACGATGATCGGCTTGTCGAGCGAGACCTGGCGCGCCGCCGAGAGGAAGCGCTGCGGATCGCCGATGCTCTCCATGTAGACGACGATCGCCTTGGTCTGCGGGTCGTTGCCGTAGTAGTCGACGAGGGTGCCGAAATCGACGTCGAGCATCGAGCCCATCGAGACGAAGCCGGAGAACCCGACGTTCTCCTTGAGGCTCCAGTCGAGCACCGCGGTGCAGAGCGCGCCCGACTGGCTCAGGAAGGCGACCGATCCGGCCTTCGCCGAACGCGCGGCGAAGGTGGCGTTCAGCCCGATCACCGGGTTCATCACGCCGAGGCAGTTGGGGCCGATGATGCGCATCTTGCCCGCGGTGATCTCGGCGATCTCGCGTTCGAGGGCGATGCCCTCGGGCCCGGCCTCCTTGAACCCGGCGGAGATCACGATGCCGCCGGGGATGCCCGCCTCGACCGCCTCGCGCAGGATCGCGGGCACGCTCGGCGCCGGGGTGGTGACGACGACGAGATCGGGGCGCTCGGGCAGTTCGGCGAGCGAGGGATAGGTGCGCACGCCGAGAATGTTCGAGCGGCGCTGGTTGACCGGGTAGATCGTCCCGCCGAACGGGCTCGAAAGCAGGTTCCACATCACCGTCCGGCCGACGCTGCCGGGGCGCTCGCTGGCGCCGACGAGTGCCACGCCGCGCGGTCGGAAAATCACGTCGAGGGGGTGGGAGTCGCGGGCGTTCAGCCCGATTGGCGCGTCGGCAATGTCGTTCATGGTGACACCTCGAGTGGATCCGTAAGCAGAAAAATCGCGGTCGGAATACGACGGCAACTGCGGTGGGAAAACCGGTTGAACGGGTATAGGTCAAGGGTACTCCCCGATCTCCCGGAGGCGCAAGAAATCCCAAGAAAATTCGGGTTTTTCGATGTACGAATCGGGTTTTTCGGGTGAAATCATGTGTTTCGTCGACTGAATTTTGTGCAGGTGTCGACGGGCCGACGCGCATTCCGGCCGCGGTCGGACGGGTCCGGGTTTTCGAGTCGCCGGCGGCCCCGATTTCGCAATTTCCACATTCAATAAATGTATTTAAAAAGTGTTTGACGTGCGCCGCCGTGGGATTTATGACTGGGGCTGCGCCGATTTGAGCGATCAGCTTGCGGGCGCGGTATAAATGCAGCTAAAGCGTCGTGCGTGATCGAACCGCCCGGCTTTGCTGCGGCGGTTTTTTGCTTGTTTAAGGCATGGACATGATACGGCTTGAAGGACTGGAGAAGGTCTACGGCGGCAAGGGCGGGGCGACCCACCACGCGCTCAAGGGCATCGACCTCTCCATCGGCAAAGGCGAGATCTTCGGCATCATTGGCCGCTCGGGAGCGGGCAAGAGCACGCTGATCCGCACCATCAACCGCCTCGAAGAGGTGACCGAGGGCCGCGTCGTCGTCGACGGCGTCGACATCGGCACCCTCGACAAGGCCGGGCTCACCGCGTTCCGCCGCCAAGTCGGCATGGTGTTCCAGCACTTCAACCTGCTGTCCTCGCGCACCGTGTTCGGCAACGTCGCGCTGCCGCTCGAGCTTGCGGGCGTGCCCAAGGCGGAGATCGAGAAGCGGGTGCTGCCGATGCTCGATCTCGTCGGCCTCGACGACAAGCGCGACCGCTACCCGGCGGAGCTTTCGGGCGGTCAGAAGCAGCGCGTCGGCATCGCCCGCGCGCTCGTCGCCGAGCCCAAGCTGCTGCTCTGCGACGAGGTGACCTCGGCGCTCGACCCCGAAACCACCCAGCAGATCCTCGACCTCCTGCGCGACATCAGCCGCCGCCTCAAGCTCACCATGGTGGTGATCACCCACGAGATGAGCGTGGTGCGCGACCTCTGCGACCGCGTCGCGGTGATCGACGACGGGCGTATCGTCGAGGCGGGCAACGTCTTCGACGTGTTCGTCAGCCCGCAGCACGAGACCACCCAGGCGCTGATCGCGGGCGAGATCGAGGCGGCGCTGCCGAAGTCGCTCCGCCGCATCATCCACGACGGGCCGCCGAAGGACGGCGAGAACCCGGTGGTCAAGATCGTGTTCACCGGCCCCAACGCCTACGACCCGATCATCAGCCAGCTGTCCCGCGTCGCCGGGATCGACTTCAACATTCTCGCCGGGCAGGTGGACTACATCCAGAACCGCCCGTTCGGCATCCTGTTCGTCGAGGCCAAGGGCGGCCTCGCAGATGCGGAGAAGGCGATCGCCTTCGTCCAGTCGCGAAACCTGAGTGCGGAGATTATCGGCCATGTCGACCCAGATGCTGTCCCTGCTGGTTAACGCCGCGGGCGAGACCGCGTACATGGTGCTGGTGGCCCTCTCCATCGGCACGTTGCTCGGCGCTCCGCTCGGCGTTCTGCTCGCCACCTCCGGCCGCGGCGAGCTTTTCGAGATGCCGCTGTTCAACCGCGTCGTCGGCGCGCTGGTGAACGCGACGCGCTCGATCCCGTTCATCATCCTCGCGGTGGCGATCATCCCCTTTACCCGCGTCGTCGCGGGGACCTCGATCGGCACTTCGGCCGCGATCGTGCCGCTCACCGTCGCCGCCACGCCGTTCATCGCGCGGATCATCGAGGGCGCGGTGCGCGGCGTCGAGCCTGGCCTCACCGAGGCGGCGCAGGCGATGGGCGCGAAGCCGCTGCAGATCGTCTTCAAGGTGCTGCTGCCCGAGGCGCTGCCCGCGATCGTGCTCGGCCTGACCCTCACCACCGTACTCCTCATCGGCTACTCGGCGATGGTCGGCGCGGTCGGCGGCGGCGGGCTCGGCGACCTCGGCATCCGCTACGGCTACCAGCGCTTCCGTCCCGACGTGATGCTCGCGGTGGTCGTCACCCTGATCGTCGTGGTGCAGGTGATCCAGTCGCTCGGCGACCGCCTCGCCCGCAAGCTCAACAAGCGCGTGCGCTGAACCCATTCCCCTCCCAACCCCCGAAGGAGAATTCGTTTATGTCGTTGTCCCGTATCCTGCGCGGCGCAGCCGTCGCCGTCCTTGGCGTCGCCTTCGCCGCCACCGCCGCCGAGGCCAAGGTCTATAAGGTCGGCGTCACCCAGGGCCCGCACGAGCAGGTCGTCGAATTCGTCAAGTCCGAGCTCGCCAAGAAGGGCGTCGAGATCGAGGTGGTCGGCTTCTCCGACTACGTCCTCCCGAACCAGGCGCTCAACGACGGCGATCTCGACATCAACTCGTTCCAGCACCAGCCCTACCTCGACAACCAGATCAAGGATCGCGGCTACGACCTCGTTTCGGTCGGCAAGAGCATCGTGCTGCCGATGGGCATCTATTCGAACAAGGTGAAGTCGTTCAAGGACCTGAAGTCCGGCGACACCATCGGCCTGCCGAACGACCCGACCAACGGCGGCCGCGCGCTGCTGCTGATCCAGGCCGCCGGTCTGATCAAGCTCGACCCGAAGGCGGGCCTGCGCGCCGGCCCGGCCGACGTGATCGAGAACCCGAAGGGCCTCAAGTTCGTCGAACTCGACGCGGCGCAGCTGCCGCGCGCGATCCCGGACCTTGTCGCCGCCGCGGTCAACACCAACTATGCGATCCAGGCGGGTCTGGTTCCGACCCGCGACGCCCTCCTCGTCGAGGACGCCAACAGCCCCTACGCCAACGTCATCGCGGTCAAGACCGCGAACAAGAACGCGGACTGGGTGAAGGCGTTCGTCGACGCCTACCACACCGAGGCGACCCGCAAGTTCATTCTCGACACCTTCAAGGGCAGCATCGTCCCGGCCTTCTGAGCCGGAAAGCCGCCCCTTCATCCCCAACAGGAGGACAACAGACCATGAAACGCCGCATTCTCATTCTCGCCGCTCTCTGCGGACTGCTGGCGCCGCCGTTGTTGTCCTCCGCCGCCGAGGCCAAGGTCTACAAGATCGGCGTCACCCCCGGCGTGCACGAGCAGGTGATGGAATTCGTCAAGCCGCTGCTGGCGAAGAAGGGCCTCGAAATCCAGATCCTGTCGTTCTCCGACTACGTGCTGCCCAACCAGGCGGTCAACGACGGCGATCTCGACATGAACGCCTTCCAGCACAAGCCCTATTTCGACAACCAGGTGAAGGACCGCGGCTACAAGCTCGTCTCCGCCGGCGCCAACTTCATCGCGCCGATGGGCATCTACTCGAAGAAGATTAAGTCGCTCGACGAGATCAAGAAGGGCGACACCATCGGCATTCCGAACGACCCGACCAACGGCGGCCGCGCGCTCCTCCTGCTGCAGAAGCACGGGCTGATCGCGCTCGGCTCGGGCAACAAGCTCACCCCCGGCGTGCCCGACATCACCGGCAACCCGAAGGGCATCAAGATCGCCGAACTCGACGCCGCGCAGATGCCGCGCGCGCTCGACGACCTGACCGCGGGCGCGGTCAACACCAACTACGCGGTCGAAGCGGGCTTCCTGCCGACTCGCGACGCGGTGGTTCTCGAAGCCGCCGACAGCCCCTACGTCAACATCTTCGCGGTGCGCGCGGCGGACAAGGATGCCGAGTGGGTGAAGACCATCGTGTCCACCTACCAGTCCGAGCCGGTGCGGCAGTTCATCCTCACCCAGTTCAAGGGAGCGCTGGTGCCCGCGTTCTGAGTACGCGTACCAAGATAAAAACGAGTTACGGAGGACAACATGAAACGCCGCACTTTCGTCGCCGCCGCGCTGGCGGCGGCGGTCGCAGCGCCGCTCGCCTTCGCGGCGCCGGCCTCGGCCAAGGTCTACAAGATCGGCGTCACCCCCGGCACCCACGAGCAGGTGATGGAGTTCGTCAAGCCGCGCCTCGCCAAGGCCGGCATCGACATCGAGATCGTCTCGTTTTCCGATTACGTGCTGCCCAACCAGGCGGTCAGCGACGGCGACCTCGACATGAACTCGTTCCAGCACCAGCCCTACCTCGACAACCAGGTCAGGGACCGCGGTTTCGATCTGGTTTCGGTGGGTAAGAACTTCATCGAGCCGATGGGCATCTACTCGAAGAAGATCAAGACGATTGCCCAGCTCAAGGACGGCGACTCGGTGGCGATTCCGAACGACCCGACCAACGGTGGTCGCGCGCTTCTCCTCCTTCAGAAGCAGAAATTGATCAAGTTGGCCCCCGGAGCGGGCTTGACCGCGGGCGTCATCGACATCGCCGAGAACCCGAAAAAGTTGAAGTTCGTGGAGCTCGATGCGGCGCAACTGCCGCGCGCGTTGCCCGATGTGGCGATTGCCGCGATCAACACCAACTACGCCCTCGAAGCCGATCTCGTGCCGACCCGGGACGCCATCGCGATCGAGGCGGCGGACAGTCCTTATGCCAACATTTTCGTTGTGAAAACAAAGGCGAAGGACTCCGAGTGGGTGAAGAAACTGGTCGAGGTCTACCAGACCGCGCCGACCCGCGATTTCATTCTCAAGACCTTCAAGGGCGCCGTCGTCCCGGCGTTCTGAAACGACGCTCGATTGTAGACTTCGGCACCGGGCCGTCTTCGGGCGGCCCGGTTTTTTGCGTGCAATCGCCGGAGGATTCGCTTTTCTTGGGGAACCGGACGTTGCATGATCGGCGAATGTCCGAGTTCAGCCGTGCGAACGACGTGAGGGACGTCCTGCAGGGTGAAAGGGGAGACCGGCGTGAGAAGCGTGCCGCGCCTGTGGATGTTCGTCCTGCTGATCGTCCTCACCTTGATGGCGGTCACCGGATGGGGGTACCTGCGGAGCCAGGAAACCCTGCGCCGCGCCGAAGCCGAACACGTCCTCTCCGGCATTGCCGTTCTTAAGCTCAACGAGATCGCCGAGTGGCGCGCCACCCGCCTCGCCGATGCGGAACTCCTCGCCGCCAACCCCACGCTCCTGCGCGCGCTGCGTCTCTGGCAGCAGGGCATCTCTCCCGAGCATTCCGAGGAATTGCTCGCGACCGTGCGCTCGCGCATGGAACTGCTGCGGGACGTCCGACGCTTCGTCGATGTCCGCGTGGTCGACGGCAACGACCGTACCATCGTCGGCGTTCTGCCGAAGGACGAGGACGCCGAGGACGGCACCACCGCCGCCGCGCTCGCGGTGGCGCGCGCGAGCGGCGTCCCGACCTTCAGCGATATTCACGACCACCATGGCCATCTCGTCATTGACGTGGTCGCGCCGTTGTTCGCCGACGATATCGACGAGAGCCTGAAGGACGCGGGGCTCGCCCTGGTGCTGCAACTCGACCCCAACCTCTATCTCTATCCATTGCTGCGCCGCTGGCCGACGCCGAGCGATTCCGCCGAAACCCTGATTGCCCGCCGCGAAGGCAGCAGCGTGGTGTTCCTCTCTCCTCTGCGTCACCGCCCCGATCCGCCGCTCACCTTCCGGATGCCGCTGTCCTCGCCGAAGCTCGCCGCCGCGGTCGGCTTGCGCGGAACCTTCGGTATGGTTGGCGGGCGCGACTACCGCGACGAGCCGATCCTTGCCGCGACCTTCCGCGTCGATGGTACCGATTGGGTGATGGTCTCGAAGACCGACGAGGCCGAGGCGCTCGCGGTGCAGCGCCGCGAAACCAAGCTCGGGCTCGGCATCCTCATCGCTGCCGCGGTCGCGGTGGCGGCGGTGGTGCTTGCGATCGCCGAGGAGGGCGCGGCCGCGGACCGCCTCGCCGCCGCCGAGGCGCGCGCCGAACTCGCCGCGCGCGACGCGTGGCTCGCCTCGATCTTCCGCGCCGCGCCGATCGGCATCGGCATCACCCGCGACCGCAGGCTGATGGAGGTGAGCGACGGCTTCGGCGCGCTCGTCGGGATGACGCGCGAGGAGATCCTCGGGCAGTCCTCGCGGATCTTCTACGCCGACGACGCCGAATTCGAGCGTGTCGGCATCGCGGCGTATGGCGGTCTCAACAGCCACGGTTCGTCGGAGACCGAGGCGAACTGGATGCGCAAGGACGGCACGCGCATCGTCGTCCTGCTCAATGCCGCCCTCGTCGACCCGGACGATCCGGCGGGCGACATCGCCTTCACCATCACCGACATCACCGCGCGCAAGGCGCAGGAGGAGGCGCTCGCCGAGCGCACCCGCGATCTCGAACGCTCCAACAAGGAACTCGCGACCTTCGCCTACGTCGCCTCGCACGATCTGCGCTCGCCGCTTCGCGGCA
>QKGW01000353.1 GCA_003250275.1 Alphaproteobacteria bacterium | reverse complement strand
GGAGGACGACATGCCCCTGAAGCGCGGTTGTATGCAGCTCGTCGCGGACGCGCGGGCGCGGATCAAGACCATCAGCGTCGCCGAGGCGCAGGAGATGCTCGGCAAGCCCGGCATCCAGTTCGTCGACATCCGCGACGTGCGCGAGCTCGAACGCGAGGGGATGATCCCCGGCGCGTTCAACGCGCCGCGCGGGATGCTGGAATTCTGGGTCGACCCGGAGAGCCCGTACTACAAGGACGTTTTCCATGAGGGCAAGACCTACGTGCTCTACTGCAAGTCGTCGTGGCGTTCGGCGCTCGCCACCGCGGCGCTCGAGGACATGGGGCTCACCCCGGTTTGCCACATCGACGGCGGCTTCACCGCGTGGCAGGCGGCGGGTGCGCCGGTCGCGGCGCGCGAGCACAAGCACGCCTGAGGCAGGCCTGAAATCTGAGGCGACGGCGCTCCCGCGCGGGGCGTCGTTTTCGTTGGGCGGAAAAAGCGGGGAAATCCGCCGCTTTCGGTAAAAATATTTTTAAATAGTTTGCTATTCCGTTGCCTCGTCCCCATACATCGTCGGTCGAGATTGGAATGAATCGGCCTTCCCGCCGATGCGCGAAAATCAGCGCGGCAATACTGCTCCGCTCCAATATACTCTGCGAGATCGACGGTCCGCACGGCGGACGAGCAGGTTTTACTGAAAGGAATTCCCATGGCTTCGGGAACCGTCAAGTGGTTCAACGCCCAGAAGGGCTTCGGCTTCATCTCCCCGGATAACGGCGGGAACGACGCCTTCGTGCACATCAGCGCGGTGGAGCGGGCTGGCATTTCCTCGCTCGTCGAGGGGCAGAAGCTCGAGTACGAACTCGTTTCCGACCGCCGCAGCGGCAAGATGTCCGCCGACAATCTCAAGCTCGTCGACTGAGTGGAACGTTTCCGGCCTTGCGGCCCCGACCGGGGCGCGCGGGGTATCGGTCGTTTTGGCCCGGCACCTTCGTGGAGCCGGGCTTTTGCGTTTTGAGCCGGGCCTCAGCCCTTGAGGTGGTCGGTGGGCAGGGCGGTGGTGTACTTGACCTGGGAGAGGGCGAAGCTCGACCGGATGTTCGAGACCACCGGGATGCGCGTCAGCACCTCGGTCATCAGTTCCTGGAACTTGATCAGGTCCTCGACGACGACGCGCAGGAGATAATCGGCCTCGCCGCTCATCAGGTAGCACTCCATCACCTCCGGGCGCTCGCGGATCGCGGCGTCGAAGATTTCGAGCGACGCCTTGTCCTGGTGCTTGAGCGAGACGTGGACGAACACGTTGACCGCGAGGCCGAGGGCGTGCGGGTCGACGAGGCTGACCGAGCCCCGGATCACCCCTTGCGCCTTCAAGTCGGCGACCCGCCGCCAGCACGGCGAGGGCGAGAGCCCGACCTGCTCGGCGAGTTCGGCGTTGCTGATCTCGCTGTTCGCCTGGAGGGCGTCGAGGATGCGGATGCTGGTGGAATCGAGGCGCGGGCGCGAGCGAGGCATGTCTGTCCCTGTGCATGGCATATAAGGGTAGAATAAACCCTAAATCGCGGAAAATGAAATAGAGATAGACCGGATATTCCCAGGCTTCGGGGATACCATGGCCGTCCTTTCGTGCTTTTTCGGAGTTCGGGTCATGTCCGTCGCCTCTGCCCCCGCCATCGCCTCTCCCGGCTATCGCGCCGCCGAATCCGCGCCGTGGCTGGCGGTGATGGTGTTGTTCTGGGGGCTGAGCTGGCCGGCGATGAAGCTCGCGGTGGGGGCGGTTCCGCCGCTCTGGCTCGCGACCTTCCGTTTCGCCAGCGGCGCGGCGTGCCTGTTCGCCCTGCTTGCGGTGCGCGGCGGCATCCGCCTGCCGACGCGCGCCGACTGGCCGATCCTCGCGAGCATCGGCGGTTTGCAGATGATGGCGTTCACCGCCCTCGGCCTCACCGCGATGCAGTACACCGACGCCGGACGCGCGGCGGTTCTGGGTTACACCACGCCGCTCTGGGGCGTGCTCGCGGCGTGGGCGCTGGCGGGCGAACGCCCGACCGCGTGGCAGGGGCTGGCGCTCGGCGTCGGGATGTCGGGGGTGGCGCTGATTTGCTCGCCGCTCGAACTCGACTGGGGCGACGCGAACGTGCTCAAGGGCAACCTCTTCCTGCTGCTCGCGGCGATCTGCTGGTCGCTGGTGATCCTCCACGTGCGGCGGCACAAGTTCGCGGCGCGGCCGCTCGAACTCGCGCCGTGGCAGATGCTCTTCGCCACCGTGCCGCTCGGCGTCGCCGCCGTCGCCTTCGAGGGTTCCCCGGCGCGCGTGGTGTGGACGCCCGACCTCGTTACCCTGCTCGCCTACATCGGACCGGTGGCGACCTCGGCGTGCTTCGTCATCTCCACCGAATACGGCCGCCGCATCAGCACCTTCTCGATGACCAACGTGACCATGGGGGTGCCGATCGTCGGCCTGCTCTCGTCGGCGATCCTGCTCGGCGAACGCGTCACCTGGCCGCTCGCCGGCGGCGTGGCGCTGATCGTCGCCGGAACCCTGCTCGCGGCGGTGGCGGTGCGGCGCAAGGCGGCGATCAACGCCGCCACCGAAGCCCGCGACCAGCGCGAAAGCGCGGCGGGCAAGCTCGGGT
>QKGW01000108.1 GCA_003250275.1 Alphaproteobacteria bacterium | reverse complement strand
ATATTCAACCTATAGGAACGGCCCATTCTCGGTTCCACCGTCTGCTTTTCAAAATGCAGGGTCGGCAAGGGCCGATGAAGATATCCGGCAATTCAGGACAGGACCTCAAGAGCCGGAGGGAGTTCCGAAGAGGGCCCGCCAGAGAGGATAGAATCCGCTGGCGGGTCTTTTTGTGCGCCCTCAGCTTCCCTGCGGAATGAGATGCGCGCGCGCCGCCGCGAGGATTTCGGCGGCGAGCGGCGTGCCGCGGGTCGCGCGTGCGAGCCCGAGCGCGCCGACGAGCGTGGCGAGCAGCACCGCGGCATCCGCGCGCGGGGTTTCCGAGCGTTGCGCGAGCGGGCCTTCGAGCGCGGCGAGCAGAGCTTCCACGCCTTCCGCGAACGCATTGTGGACCGGCTTTTCGGGCGGGCAGCGCGCGACGTCGCCCGCGAGCGCCACTGCGGCGCAGGCGGGGCGGGGAACGGTCTCGGCGCCGTCGCGCAGGTAGTTGCCGACGATCTCGGCAAGCGCCGCCTCGGGGCTCGCCGCCGCCGCCGCGGTCGCGCGCCAGGCCTCGGCGGATTTCGCGAAGCTGCGTTCGCAGGCCTCGGCGGCGAGCGCGTCCTTGGATTGGAAGTGGCCGTAGAACCCGCCGTGGGTGAGACCGGCGGCGGACATCGCCTCGGCGACGCTCACGCCGTCGAAGCCGCGCTCGCGGAACAGGCGCGCGGCGGCCTCGGCTATCGCCTCGCGATGGGCGTGGGCTTGTGCTCGGCTGACTCGGGGCATACTTCCCTCCGCATCTGGCTCTTGACATTATAGATGATGATCGTCATCAAAAATAGATGAATTCCCGTGCCGGCGCGCGGAGCGCCATTGTCGGAGGTTTCCGGGAAATGCCCCAGCGCCTGCATTACGGATGGATCGTCGCCGCCGTCACCTTCGTGGTGATGATGGTCGGCGCGGGAGTGCGCGCCACGCCGGGCGTGCTGATCGTGCCGCTCGAACGCGAGTTCGGCTGGACCAACGCGACGATCAGCATTTCGATCGCGGTGACGATCTTCCTCTACGGCCTTTGCGGTCCGTTCGCCGCGGCGATCTACGAGCGCTTCGGCCTGCGCCGCGCGGTGTGCGGCGCGCTGCTGCTGCTCGCGGCTGGGGTGTCGGCGACCTCGCGCATCGAGGTGCCCTGGCACATGACCGCGCTCTGGGGCGTGCTCGTCGGCTGCGGCACCGGAATGGTCGCGATGGTGCTCGGCGCGTCGGTGGCGAACCGCTGGTTCGCCAAGCGGCGCGGCCTCGTGCTCGGCGCGCTCACCGCTTCGGCGGCGACCGGGCAGCTCGTCTTTCTGCCGATGCTCGCGTCGCTCAGTTCGGCTTACGGTTGGCGCATGGTCTCCTACGTCGTCGCCGCCTCGGCGCTTGCGCTGATCCCGCTCGCGGCGTGGCTGCTGCGCGATTATCCCGCCAACGTCGGGCTGCCGCGCTACGGCGAAACCGAGATCACCCCGCCGCCGGTCTCGACGATGAACCCGGCGAAGCGCGCGCTGCTGGCGCTGCGCACCGGCCTCGGCTCGCGGGATTTCTGGCTGCTCTCGGGCACCTTCTTCATCTGCGGCGCGTCGACCAACGGCCTCGTCGGCACGCATCTGATCCCGCTCTGCGTCGACTACGGCTACACCGAGGTGGTGGGGGCGGGGCTGCTCGCGGCGATGGGGGTGTTCGATCTCATCGGCACCACCGCGTCGGGCTGGCTCACCGACCGTTTCGACAGCCGCAAGCTGCTCGCGTGGTATTACGGGCTGCGTGGGCTGTCGCTGATGTTCGTGCCCTTCGCGTTCGGCTACGACGCGCTCGGGCTTTCGGTGTTCGCGGTGTTCTACGGCCTCGACTGGATCGCCACGGTGCCGCCGACGGTGCGGCTCGCGGGCAAGGCCTTCGGCGAGGCGAACGCGGCGCTGATGTTCGGCTGGATCGCGGTGGCGCACCAGATCGGCGCGGCGTTCGCCGCCTACACCGCGGGCTTCATCCGCACCAGCACCGGCGACTACTTCGCCGCGTTCTTCGGCGCGGGCGTGCTCTGTCTCGCCGCGGTGGTGATGGCGCTCTCGATCGGCCGCCGCCCCGAAGAGGACGATCTGGTGCCGGAAGCCGCGTGAGCGGGCCCGGGGCTATTCGCCCCGGATCGCCGAAAGGATACCGTCGACCGCGACCTTGAGGTCGGTGGTCTGGCGCAGCAGGGCCTTGCACTCCTCGGAAATCCGATCCGATGCGCTTTGCGCCTCGGCGGCGGTGTCGACCACCGTGGCGATCGAGTCCAGCACCGTCTTGGTGCCGTGCGCCGCTTCCTGCACGCTGCGGCTGATCTCCGAGGTCGCGGCGGTCTGTTCCTCGATCGCCGCCGCGATCGACGCGGTTACGTCGTCGATGCCGACGATGCGCTGCGACACCGTCTGGATCGCGCTCACCACCTGCTCGGTTTCCGCCTGGATGCTGCCGATCTGCTCGGTGATGTCCTGGGTCGCCTTGGCGGTCTGGTTGGCGAGGGTCTTGACCTCGCCCGCGACGACGGCGAAGCCCTTGCCCGCCTCGCCCGCGCGCGCCGCCTCGATCGTGGCGTTGAGGGCGAGGAGATTGGTTTGGCT
>QKGW01000470.1 GCA_003250275.1 Alphaproteobacteria bacterium | reverse complement strand
GCGGTGCAGCCGAAGAAGAACCCGAAGAAGAGCTTCGGCGGTCCGCGCCGCCCGCAGCGTTCCGAGGGTCAGCCGCGCGCGGAAGGCCAGCAGCCGCCGCGTCAGGACGCCGCGCCGCAGGGTGAGCGCCCGCAGCGCGCCGACCGGCCCGAGCGTTCCGAGCGCCCGCCGCGCCCGCAGCAGGACCGCGGCCCGCGTCAGCAGGACCGTGGCCCGCGTCCGCCGAAGGGCGAGCGCCCCGACCGCGGCCCGCGCCCCGATCAGCGTCCGCAGAAGCCGAAGCGGGTCGAGATGGACCCGGATTCGCCGTTCGCGGTGCTGAAGAACTGGGGCAAGCCGTCCTCCGAGACCTGATGTCCGAAGCGCCGCGTCTCGACAAGTGGCTGTGGTTCGCGCGTTTCGTCAAAACGCGCAGCCTCGCCCAGACGCTCTGCGCCGCCGGCCACGTCAAGGTCAACGGCGAGGCGGTGCACCGCGGCCACCGCGCGGTCAAGGTCGGCGACGAGATCGACATCCTCCTTGGCACCGTGCGCCGCCGCGTCGTGGTCGCCGGGTTCGGCGAGCGCCGCGGCCCCGCGCCCGAGGCGCAGGCGCTCTACACCGAGTCGCAGCCGCCCGAACGCCTCGGCCCCGCCGCCGACCGCCCGGTGCCGCGCCGCGAGGCCGGCGCCGGCCGCCCGACCAAGCGCGACCGCCGCCGCACCGACGCCCTTCGCCCCGATTTCGACGAATGAAACCAAGCCGTTGCAAGCCGTTTTCAAAGCCGTTCGACGAGGTTGAGTTCCCTCGTGCGAAAGCTTAGGGTGGTGGCAACGGAGTTCTAGGAGGAGTTCGGTCATGCCGTACGTCGTCACCGACGCATGTATCAAGTGCAAGTACATGGATTGCGTCGAGGTCTGCCCGGTCGACTGTTTTTACGAAGGCGAGAACATGCTCGTCATCCATCCGGGCGAGTGCATCGATTGCGGTGTCTGCGAACCCGAATGCCCCGCCGAGGCGATCTATCCCGATAGCGACGATGCCGCGACCAAGTGGATGGAAGTCAACGCGGAATACGCCGAGAAATGGCCGAACATCACGGTCAAGGGCGAGCCGCCGGCGGACGCCGACGACTGGAAGGGCAAGCCCGGCAAGGACAAGCTGTTCAGCCCCAAGCCCGCTGCCGGCTGAATTTTCGCGCAACGGTGGCGGCGCAGCGCGCCGCCACTGGCGAAACCGGACAAACCGTCTTAAATCCTTCGCGGAACCATGATGGCGCCTGTAACACCGGTTTTCCGGTGGTATTCGGGGGGCCGTTGTGGTATACACATTACGTTGCGTCGGACAGAGCCCCTAGAGCTTGGGCGGAAGGTCGCGGCGCTTTTTTATGAAGCCGACAACAAAGTCAGCCCACCGATTACGGGTGTCACGGTTGGATCGTTCTGATCGTGCGGAGGAGGATTTTGCTGTCGATCGGTCGTCTGTGGCGATCGGTGAGGGCACACTGGCAGGGGCGATTCCGATAACCGCCCCCGCCGTTATGACGGGAAGAGAGAACACACGGATGTCCAAGGAAACGTTCAAGGCCGGTGACCACGTGGTGTATCCGACCCATGGTGTCGGTTGCGTCCTGGCGGTGGAAGTCCAGCATGTCGGCGGCATGGAGCTGGAGCTCATCGTCATCGGATTCGAACAGGACCGCATGACCCTCAAGGTGCCGGTGCGCAAGGCCGAGGCCGCGGGTCTCCGCAAGCTTTCGAACAAAAAGATCATGCAGACCGCGCTCATCACCCTCAAGGGCCGCGCCACCGTGCGCCGCGCGATGTGGTCGCGCCGGGCGCAGGAATACGAAGCCAAGATCAATTCGGGCGACCCGGTGTCGATCGCCGAGGTGGTGCGCGACCTGCACCGCAACGCCCGCAACGCCGAGCAGTCCTACAGCGAACGGCAGATCTACGAGCAGGCGCTCGAGCGCCTCGCCCACGAAGTCGCCGCGGTCGAGAAGATCGGCCACGACGAAGCCACCCGCCGTCTCGAGACTCTGCTCGAAGCCGCCTGATCCTCCAGGCCCGCGCGCAACTCGAAAACCCCCGCGACACGCGTTGTCGCGGGGGTTTTTGCAGTGTACATCTAGGAGATACGGCACGAGGAGGAACTCGATGGGACAAGCGGAGGTGTGGCGCACGTTCGACAGCCCCGGACGGATCTGGGTGGTCGGCGCCGTCCACGGCGAGGCCGAACGGCTGCGCAGCGTCCATGACCAGCTCTCCCGCCAGTTCCACCCCGACGACCGCATCGTCTATGCCGGCGACCTGATGGGCTACGGCCCCGACGTCGTCGGCGCGGTCAACGAAATCCTGCTGTTCCGCCGCGCCCTGATGGCGCGCCACGACGTCTCCCCCGAGGACATCGTCATCCTGCGGGGCGCGCAGGAGGAAATGTGGCGCAAGCTGCTGCAACTCCACTTCGCCCCCGATCCGGTGTCGGTGCTCGATTGGATGCTCACGCGCGGCCTCCAGGCGACCCTCGCCGCCTACGGCCTCCGCGCCGAACAGGCGCTCGACGCCGCCCGCGAAGGCCGCACCGCGCTCTCGCGCTGGGCCAGCCACGCCGCCGACCTCGTCGACGACCACGACGGCCACCGCGCGCTGATG
>QKGW01000328.1 GCA_003250275.1 Alphaproteobacteria bacterium | reverse complement strand
TCGGCGAGCGGATGGCGCAGAAGATGGGCATCACCGTCGGCGACAAGCTCACCCTGATCTCGCCGAAGGGGCAGGCGACGGTGTTCGGCTCGGTGCCGCGGGTGCGCAGCTACACCGTCGCGGCGATCTTCAAGGTCGGCATGTCGGAATACGACGCCACCTACGTGTTCATTCCGTGGGAGGCGGCGCAGGCCTACTTCGCGATGGATGGGCGCGCCTCGCAGATCGACATCGGTCTCACCGACGCCGAGATCACCGGCCGCGTCGCGCGCCAGATCCAGCCGATGGTCGGGCCGGGCGTGGCGATCTACGACTGGCGGCAGGCGAACTCGTCGTTCTTCACCGCGGTGCAGGTCGAGCGCAACGTGATGTTCCTGATCCTCACGCTGATCATCCTCGTCGCCGCGTTCAACATCATCTCGGGCCTGATCATGCTGGTGAAGGACAAGGGCCGCGACATCGCGATCATGCGCACGATGGGCGCGACGCGCGGCGCGGTGCTGCGCATCTTCCTGATGGCGGGCGCGTCGATCGGCGTCGTCGGAACCGTCGCGGGCGTGGCGCTCGGGCTGGTGTTCTGCGCCAACATCGAGAGCATCCGCCGCTTCATCGAAAGCCTCTCGGGCACCAACCTGTTCAACGCGGAAATCTACTTCCTCTCGCGCCTGCCCGCCGAGGTCGACCCGATGGAAGTGGTGACGGTGGTGCTGATGGCACTCGGCCTTTCGCTCGCCGCGACGATCTACCCGGCGTGGCGCGCCGCGCGTCTCGATCCGGTGGAGGCGCTGCGCTATGAGTGACGCGGTTCTCAGCCTCGCGGGCGTGACCCGCCGCTTCGTCCAGGGCGGCGCGACGCTCGACGTGTTGACCGGCGCGGACCTCACCGTGCGCGCGGGCGAGATCGTCGCCCTCGTCGGACCGTCGGGTTCGGGCAAGTCGACATTGTTGCAGCTCGCGGGCCTGCTCGAACGCCCCGACGACGGCGAGATCGCCATCGGTGGGCGCGCGTGCGGCAAACTCGGCGACGCCGAGCGCACCCGGCTGCGGCGCGAGGCGCTTGGTTTCGTCTACCAGCAGCACCACCTGTTGCCCGAGTTTTCCGCGATCGAGAACGTCATCGTGCCGCAGATGATCGCGGGCGTGCCGCGTGCCGACGCCAAGGCGCGGGCGCGCGAACTGCTCGGACGCATGGGCCTCGGTGAACGCCTCGACCATCGCCCCGGCCAGCTTTCGGGCGGCGAACAGCAGCGCGTCGCGATCTGCCGCGCGCTCGCCAACCGGCCCAAGCTGCTGCTCGCCGACGAGCCGACCGGCAACCTCGATCCCGCGACCTCGGACGCGGTGTTTGCGGAACTGCTGGCGCTGGTGCGCGACGAGGGGTTGGCGGCGCTGATCGCCACCCACAATCCCGAGCTCGCGGGCCGCATGGATCGCCGCGTCGGCGTGCGCGGCGGCCTGATCGTCGAGTTGTAAGCTTCCGGTGTAGGGGAGGGGCTATGCCCGCCGACTTCATCCACCTGCGCGTCCATACCGCCTATTCTCTGGCGACCGGCGCGATCAAGATGAAGGAGCTGCTGAAGCTGTGCCAGGCGGGCGGCTTTCCGGCGGTTGCCGTCACCGATCTCGGCAACATGTTCGGCGCGGCGGAGTTCTCCTCCTACGGCGCGGAGGCGGGCATCCAGCCGATCGTCGGCACGGTGCTCAACGTTACGCCGCTGATCCCCGAGGTCGACCCCAAGACCGGGCGCGATGCACGCTTTGAAAGCCCCGACCGCGTTCTGCTGCTGGTGCAGAACGCCGCGGGCTACGCCAACGTCCTCAAGCTCGTCAGCCGCAGCTACCGCGATGCCGACGGCATCGTGCCGCCGCAGGTGCCGTTCGAGGAACTCGAAAGCCACGCCGAAGGCCTGCTGCTGTTCACCGGCATGACCGACGGCGCGGTCGGCCGCGCGCTGCTCGAAGGCGAACCCGAGCGCGCGGCGGAGGTGCTCGACCGCTTCCACGCGGCGTTCCCCGGCCGCACCTACGTCGAAATTCAACGCCACGGTCTGCGCGACGAGGAGCGCATCGAGACCGCGCTGATCGATCTCGCCTACGCCAAGGATTTGCCGCTCGTCGCCACCAACGACGTGTTCTTCGGCCCGCGCAGCATGTATGAGGCGCACGACGCGCTGATCTGCATCCGCGACGGCAACACCCTCAACCAGCCCGACCGCCGCCGCTTCACCCCCGAGCACGGGTTCAAGAGCGCGGCGGAGATGCGCGAGCTGTTCGCCGACCTGCCCGAGGCCTGCGACAACACTCTCGCGATCGCGCGGCGTTGCGCCTACCGCGTGCCGAAGCGCAAGCCGCTGTTGCCGAACTTCACCGACGGTTCGATCTCCGAGGCAGATCTCCTCGCCGAGAAGGCGAAGGAGGGACTGGAGACGCGCCTGGAGGCACATGTCTACACCCGGGAGATGAACGCCGCAGAGCGCGAGGAAGCCGCCAAACCCTATCGCGACCGCCTCGAATACGAGATCGGCGTGATCGTGCAGATGGGCTTCCCCGGATACTTCCTGATCGTGTCGGACTTCATCCAGTGGTCGAAGGCGCAGGGGATTCCGGTGGGGCCGGGGCGCGGCTCGGGCGCGGGC
>QKGW01000438.1 GCA_003250275.1 Alphaproteobacteria bacterium | reverse complement strand
GAGGCCAGGGGTTTCACCCCTGGACCCCACCAAGGGCCTCGGGCCCTTGGATCCCATCACTGATGACGTGTTTTGGGGGTGGGCCGATGCCCACCCCCAAAACACGTCATGAATCATTGGGGTCGAGGGGTCTGTGACCCCTCGCGGGGGTGTCGGGGCCGGAGCCCCTGGCCTTACCGCCCCCGCGCGCGGCGGGCGAGGGAGGCGATTTCCATGAGGCCCCGCTGGGTGACCAGCGGGGCGGGGATGCCGGTAGATTTGCACTGGCGTTCGACCTCGACGAGGCGGTCGATGGCGGCGAGCAGGGCGGAACTCGGCCAGTTGCCGAGCTGGCGGCGGAAGCTATCGGTTTCCTTGAAGAACACCGCGGGACGCAGGGATTTCATCGCCGCGTCGGCGGAAGCGCCGCCGTCGATCGCGGCGCGCGCCTGGAGCAGCCGGTCGAAATGGCGCGAGATGCCGCGGACGATCGCGATCGAATTTTCGCCGGCGGCGAACAGGCGGTCGCTGACCGACTGGACCTCGGCCTGGCGTCCGTCGGCGACCGCGCTCGCGAGTTCGAACACGGTATGGGCGGACTGATCGCCGCAGCAAGCGCGCACGTCCTCGGCGGTGAGGGCGCGTGGCTCGTCGCCGAGGTAGAGGCGGAGCTTTTCGATCTCGGCGTGGGCGGAGGCGGTGTCGTCGGCGAGGAGCGCCGCGAGGGTCTCGACCGCGTCGCCGTCGATGCGCACGTTCGCGTCGGCAAAACCTTGCCGGATCAAGGAGATCAGCGCGCGTCCTTCCGCCGGGTAGCAAGCGATGGCGGCGGCGCCGTCGGTTGATTCGAAGGCGGAACGAAGCTTGGATTTGGGCGTCAGCACGCCCGCCGAGACGACGAGAAGGGCGTCGCCGACCGGGTGCATCAGCGCGGAGAGGATCGGCGCGGCGCAGGAATCGACGGCCTGCGCGACGCGCACGACGCGGCGGCCGCCGCCGAAGGCGATCGCCGCGAGTTCGTCGGCGAGGCGCGCCGGATCGTCGGAAAGCACGCCGGGGGTGAGGTCGGCGATGCGGAAGGGATCGGAGATATCGGGGCAGACGGTGCGGGTGAGCGCGTTAAAGCGCTCGCGCACTTGGCCTTCGTCGGGGCCGTGCAGCAGCACCGCGCGCACCGCCGGATCGGGCCGCTTGATGAAGGATTCCGCAGCGCTGCCCGCGAGTTTCATCGGACCGCCTCTCAGGGCCGCGTCGGGCGGGTGTGCTCGACCGGTTCGGGTGCGGTGGTCTTGAGTTCCGGATAGTTCTCGGGGAAGCGGAAGTAGAGCCGTAGCTGCCGCGCGATGTCCTCGGCGGCCATTTCGGCGGCGCGTTCCTCCGCCGCGCGGGCGGAGACGTAGCCGGCGTAGAGCTGCTCGGGGTTGTTGTGGCGCGTCACCGCGGTGCTCACGCCCTTGAGCAAGGTTTTGGCTGCCGCGTCGTTCTTGGCGACGGAGGTGAGCTGGAACGTCGCAGAGAGGATGAAGTCGTTGCGCGCGGCGGAATCGTCGCTGCGCAGGCCGCGGGACGCGGTGGTCTTGGTGTAGGTGACGCGCAGCACGTAGGCGGTATCGGCGACCGCGCCGGTCGGGTTGAGGCGGCGGTCGATGCCCGCGCGCATCACCTGGCCGATGCGGTCGGGGATCGGCGCGATGTCGATGCGCGCGAGTTCGGGCGAGCCCGCCTGGTTCGGCGCGTGTGCGTCCATCGGGCGGAAGCCGCAGGCCGACAGCGCCAGTCCGACCGCGACCAGCGGCGCGAGCCGGGTTGCGAGGGAGCGGAAGGGGCGGGCGCTGTCGGTCATGGCGGGATCCTGACTCAGGCGACGATGTTGACGATCTTGCCGGGGACGACGATCACCTTGCGCGGCGCGCGGCCCTGGATCTGCGCCTGCACGCCGGGAAGCGCGAGGGCGAGGTCCTCGGCGGCCTTGGCGTCGATGCCGACCGGCACGTCGATGGTGCCGCGCAGCTTGCCGTTGACCTGCACCGCGAGGGTGACGGTATCGACGGTGAGCCACGCGGGATCGGCTTCCGGCCACGGGCTCGCGACCAACGGGGTGTCGTGGCCGAGCGCCTGCCAGATTTCCTCGGCGATGTGCGGGGTCATCGGCGCGATCAGCCGCACCAGCGTTTCGAGGCCGAAACGGTAGGCCGCGGCAGCGCCCTCGTCCTCCGCCTTGGTGGCGGCGATCTGGTTGCTGAGTTCGCGCAGCTTCGCCACCGCAGTGTTGAAGCGGAGCTTGTTGAGGTCCTCGGTGACCGCCGCGATGGTGCGGTGCGCGAGGCCGACGGTGTCCTTCGCCGAGCCCGCGTAGGCGGTGCCGTCGGGCGCGGCGCCGTCGAACGGCACCGCAGGAACCGCGGCGAGACGCCAGAGACGCTGGATGTAGCGCCACGCGCCGTCGATGCCGCTCTCGGTCCATTCGAGGTCGCGGTCGGGCGGGCTGTCGGAGAGCATGAACAGGCGCGCGGCATCGGCGCCGTAGGTCTCGATGATGTGACCGGGGTCGACGGTGTTCTTCTTCGACTTGCTCATCTTTTCGGAGCGGCCGATGGTCACCGGCGCGCCGGTCTCGATCTCGACGATCGCGCCTTCACGGCGTTCGATCTCGGCGGGA
>QKGW01000569.1 GCA_003250275.1 Alphaproteobacteria bacterium | reverse complement strand
ACCGTGGACGTGCACATCCGCCGTCTGCGCAAGGCGCTCAACGAGGACGACGGCACCGACGTGATCCGCACCGTGCGGGCCGCCGGCTATGCGCTCGACCACAAGTTTCCCTCCGAAGGAACCGACGGCGGTCTGTCCGCATCCATCTGAAGCCGTCTTTAGCCCCCCTTTCCACGCCGGGAAATATGCTCTAGCGTGAAGGCTTGGCACGCGAAAGTGGTGGGGGAAGAAGAATGGCGGACGCCGCGCTTCCGAAAATCCTGATCGTCGAAGACACTCCGTCGATGGCGGAACTCTATGCCGCCTTCCTCGACCGGAGCGGCTACGAGATCCGCTTCGCCGAGACCGGCCGCGCCGCGCTTGCGGCGATCCGCGCCGATCTCCCCGCCGTCGTCCTCCTCGACATCCACCTTCCCGACATCTCCGGCCTCGACCCTGCGCCTGCATCGTGATCACCGCGCACGGCACCATCAACGTCGCGGTCGAGGCGATGCAGGGCGGCGCGCGCGACTTCCTGGTCAAGCCGTTCTCGAAGGACCGCCTGGTGGTGACGGTGCGCAACGTCGCCCAGCACGCCTCGCTCGAGCGCATCGTCGAGAGCCTCAAGGAAGATTACGGCCGCACCGGGTTTCACGGCATCATCGGCTCGTCGCTGACGATGCAGGCGGTCTACCGCACCATCGATTCGGTCGCGCCGTCGCGCGCCACGGTGTTCATCACCGGCGAGAGCGGCACCGGCAAGGAGATGTGCGCCGAGGCGGTGCACCGCGCCAGCCCGCGCCGCGACAAGGCGTTCGTCGCGCTCAACTGCGGCGCGAGTGAAGGGCGCGTTCACCGGCGCGGCATCGGACCGCGAGGGCGCGGCGCGCCGGGCCGACGGCGGCACCCTGTTCCTCGACGAAATCTGCGAGATGGACCTCGATCTCCAAACCAAGCTGCTGCGCTTCGTCCAGACCGGCATGGTGCAGAAGGTCGGCGGCGACCGCACCGAGAAGGTCGACGTGCGCTTCATCTGCGCGACCAACAAGGATCCGTGGGAGGAGGTCGAGGCCGGGCGCTTCCGCGAAGACCTTTACTACCGCCTCCACGTCATCCCGATTTCGCTGCCGCCGCTGCGCGCCCGCGACGCCGACGTGATCGAGATCGCGCGCGAGGTGCTGAAGCGCCTAGCGCGCGAGGAAGGGAAGGAGTTCGCCGGCTTCTCCTCCGAGGCGGAGGCGCGGCTGCTCGCGTTCCACTGGCCGGGCAACGTCCGTCAGTTGCAGAACGTGCTGCGCAATGTCGTGGTGCTCAACGACGGCGAGGAGGTCGCGGCGTCGATGCTGCCCGACGCGCTGATGAAGGGCGGCGCGCCGATCCTCGCGGCCCCGGCGCACGGCGGCGCGGCGAGCGCCGAACCGCTCACCGAGGACGGCATCCGGCCGCTGTGGATCACCGAGCGGGAAACCATCGAGGCGGCGATCGAGGCCTGCGGCGGCAACGTGCCGCGCGCCGCCGCGCGTCTCGAAATCAGCGCTTCGACGATCTACCGCAAGAAGATGGCCTGGCAGGAAGGCAAAAGCTCGTAACGCATCAGTCGGCGTAGGCGGCGAGCGAGGCGCAGGGGAAATCGAGGCGCTCGCGCCCCTTGAGGCCGGTGAGTTCGAGGATCGTCGCCGCGCCCGCGACCTCGCCGCCGACCTTGCGGATGAGGTCCGCCGCGGCGCGCATCGTGCCGCCGGTGGCGAGCAGGTCGTCGAGGATCACCACGCGCGCGCCGGGCTTCACCGCGTCGGTCTGGATCTCGATGGTGTCGGTGCCGTATTCGAGTGCGTATTCGAAGGGAATCGTCGCCCCCGGCAGCTTGCCCTTCTTGCGCACCATGAAGAACCCGCGGCCGAGCTTGAGCGCGAGCGGCGCGGCGACGAGAAAACCGCGGGACTCGATGCCCGCGAGCACGTCGGGCCGCCAGGCGGTCACGATCTCGGCAAGTTCGTCCATCGTCTTCTGCCACGCCTTGGCGTCGGCCAGCAGCGTCGAGATGTCGTAGAACAGGATGCCGGGCTTGGGAAAATCCGGAATCGAACGAATGTGGTTCTTGATGTCGGTGTACACGTGCCAAATCCCCCCAAGATTCCGATCCACAATAGAGGATTGAGGCGAGCGTGCAAGTCCGCTCCGCACCCTGGGGTTCTGGGGTCCGATGCGTTTTGTTTGGCGAGCTTCGGATGAAATCGCTATAGTGCTCAAGACACAAGTATTCGCCCGTCGAGTGGCGGACTGCAGGGAGGTGCCGCGGGGATGACTGAAACCCGCCTGACCGAGAGCGACGTTCGCAATCTTTTGAGCGATCCCTCAGCCGAGACGCGCGCGCAAACCGCCGCGAAGCTCGCGATCCAGTTTGACCAGGGCGATCTTTCCTCTTCGGAACGCGCCATGGCGGAAGAGATCTTTCGCATCATGGTCAAGGACGCCGAGGTCCGGGTGCGCGAGGCGCTCGCCGTCAACCTCAAGGAAAACCCCAACGTCCCGCACGACGTGGCGATCACCCTCGCCAAGGACGTGGACCAGGTGGCGCTGCCGGTGCTGCAGTTCAGCGAGCTCCTCTCCGACGAGGACCTCGTGCAGATCGTGCGCTCGCAGAGCCCCGCCAAACAGAAGGCGATCGCCTCGCGGCCGTTCGTCTCCGCCGCCGTCGCCGACGCGATCGTCGAGGGCGCCGACAAGGACGCGGTGGTGACGCTCGTCTCCAACGAAGGCGCCGAGCTGACCGAAAGCTCGCTCGGCAAGGTGATCGACAAGTACGGCGCCGACGAGGCGGTCCAGCGCCCGATGGTGGAGCGCACGGCCCTGCCGGTGACGATCGTCGAGCGTCTCGTGCATCAGGTCTCCGAGCATCTGCGCGAGCACCTGCTCACCCACCACGAGATGCCGCCGGCGATGGCCGCCGACCTCATCCTCCAGGCGCGCGAGCGGGCGACGATCAGCCTCTCGACGGATTCCACCGAGGAGGACGTCGAGCGTCTGGTCAATCAGCTCTACGCCAACGGCCGTCTCACCCCGTCGATCGTCCTGCGCGCGCTGTGCATGGGCGACATGAAGTTCTTCGAGTACGCGATGGCGCGCCGCGTCGGCATTCCGGTGCTCAACGCGCGGATGCTGATCCACGATTCCGGCGTTCTCGGGCTCGACGGCCTCTACGGCAAGTCGGGGATGCCGCGCAGTCTCTACCCGGCGGTGAAGGCGGCGCTCGCGGTGGCGCGCGAGATGGACTACGACGGCGAGGAGGGCGACCGCGAACGCTACGCCCGCCGGATGCTCGAACGCGTGCTCACGCAATACGGCGACCTCGGCGTCGAGTTCGACACCGACGACCTCGAATACCTGCTCGCCAAGATGAACGATCTGCCCGCCACTTCGCACTGAGCGGCGGCAATCCCAGCAAAACGCCCCGGCCTTCCGCCGGGGCGTTTTGCTGCG
>QKGW01000392.1 GCA_003250275.1 Alphaproteobacteria bacterium | reverse complement strand
ATCCTCGTGCTCCACGCCGAAACCGGCAGCCTCGACATGCTCGCGGTGGCGGAGCGGGTCGGCGGCATCGCCCCGGCGGCGGGCGCGGTCGCGCTCGCCGGCCTGCTCGCAGGCTTCGCGGTCAAGGCGGGCTTCGTGCCGGTGCAGCAGTGGCTGCCGCTCGCCCACCCGGCCGCGCCCTCGCCGATCTCCGCGCCGCTCTCGGGCATTCTCACCAAGGCGGGCGTGTTCGGCATCCTCAAGGTGTTCTACGTGGTGTTCGGCGCGGCGGCGCTGACCCGCTTCGAAATTTCCGGCGTCGGCCTCGGCGTCGCGGTCTCGGTGCTCGGCGGGCTCACCCTGGTCTACGGCGAGATCCAGGCGTTCCGCGAGCGCGAGGTGAAGCGGATGCTCGCCTATTCGACCCTCGCCCAGGTCGGCGAGATCACCGCCGTGCTCGGCCTCGGCACCTCGCTCGCCGCCACCGCCGCGCTGCTCCACAGCGTCAATCACGCGGCGATGAAGAGCCTGCTGTTCCTTGCCGTCGGCGCGCTGATCTACCGCACCGGCAAGCGCCGGATTTCCGAACTCGCCGGGCTCGGCCGCGCGATGCCGGTGACCGCAGGCTGCGCGGTGCTCGCCGCGCTCGCGCTGATGGGCCTGCCGCCGTTCTCCGGCTTCGTCAGCAAGTTCCTGCTCGTCTACGCCGCCGCCGACGCGGGCCACCCGCTGCTCGCCGCGACGATCCTCGGCGGCGGGCTGATCGGCTGCTTCTACTACCTGCGCCTCGCGCGCCTGCTGTTCTTCCACCCCTACGAAGGCCCGGCGGTCGCCGAGGCCCCCGCCGCGATGCTCGCGGCGATGCTGCTGCTCGCCGTCGCGGTCGTGATCGGCGGCGTCGCGCCCGAGATCGAGCTTGCCTGGATCGCCCCCGCCGTGGCCGAGATGACCGCGCGCGGCGGCATGGCGGTGGCGGCGCTCCCGAACCTCACCCTCGCGTGGCCGCCCGAAGTCCTGGTCGCAGCCCTCGGCGCGGTCGCGGTGTTCGCCGTCGGGCGCGCGAGCGCGGCGTGGGCCGGCCGCCTCGCGGTCGCGGCGCTCGCGCTCGCGGCGTGCCTGATCCTGATCCGCTCCGCCGAATACGACCGCCTGTCGTTCTGGTTCGCACTGCTCGTCGCGGTGGTCGGCGCGGGCAACCTCGCCTACACCACCGGCTACCTCGCGCACGGCCACGCCCGCGCCCGCTTTTCCGCCAGCTTCCTGCTGATGATCACCGGTCTGCTCGGCCTCGCCGCGAGCCGCGACGCGTTCGGCTTCTTCGGCTTCTGGGAGCTGATGAGCAGCTGGCCGCTCTACTTCGCGATCATCCACGAGGAAACCGACACCGCACGGCGCGAAGGCTTCAAGTACTTCCTCTTCAACACCATCGGCGCGAGCCTGATGTTCCTCGGCGTCGCCCTGCTCGGCGCGCGCGCGGGCGGGCTCGGCTTCGCCGCGATCGGCGACGCGCTCGCCGCCGCGCCGGTGGCGTGGGCGGCGTGGCCGATCGGCCTGCTGCTGCTCGGCATGGTGATGAAGGCGGCGCAGCTGCCGCTGCGCATCGACGTGCAGATGCACCCCGCCGCCGCGCCGACGCCGGTCAGCGGCTACATCTCGGCGGTGCTGCTGAAGTGCGCGCCGTTCGGCATCCTCAAGTTCGTCGGCGCGGTCGGCGGCGCGGCGCTGCTCGCGCGCTTCGGCACCCTCGGCGACCTGTCGCTGCCGATGACCGCGATCGCCGCGATCGCCGCCGCGACCATTCTCTACGCCGGCGCGCAGGCGATGCTGCAGAACGGCATCAAGCTCCTTTTGATCTACAGCACCGTCTCGCAGCTCGGCTACATCCTCCTCGGCCTCGCGCTCGGCAGCGACCTCGGCGTCGCCGGCGGGCTGATGCACCTCGTCAACCACATGCTGCTGAAGAACCTGCTGTTCCTCGGCGCGGGCTGCATCATGGCGCGCCTGCACGCCACCAGCCTCGACGAACTCGGCGGCCTCGCGCGGCGGATGCCGGTGACTTTCGGCATCTTCCTGTTCGCGGGCCTGTCGCTCGCCGGGTTGCCGCCGCTCAACGGCTTCTCCTCGAAGTGGCTGATCTTCGTCGCCGCGTTCGACGCCGGGCACTACCTCCTCGGCATCGCCGCGATGGTCGGCAGCCTGCTCACCCTCGCCGCGGTGCTCAAGTTCGTCCACTCGGCCTTCCTCGGCACGCCGTCCGAGGCCACCGCCGAGGTGCGGGAGGCGCCGCCGGCGATGCTCGCGCCAATGGTGCTGATGACCGCCGCGTGCGTCGTCTTCGGGATGATGCCGGGGCTGCTGCTGGTGCCGATCGCCGCAATCCAGACCGAACTCGGCCTGCCGCCGGTGGCCGCGACCCTGACCGGCGCGCTGCCGGGCGCGGGCGGCTGGAGCCCGATGGCGCTGACGCTGACGCTCCTCGCCTTCACCGCGCTCGCCGGGCTCTACCTGCGCGCGGGCAGGGGCGGATGCGCCGCCCTCGGCGTCCACCTGCACGGCTGCGGCGTCGACGACATCCCCGCCGGGGCGATGCACGTCAACGCCTCCAACCTGTTCGAGAGCGCGGATCGGGCGATCCGCCTCGTGCTCCAGCCCAAGTCCGGCAG
>QKGW01000394.1 GCA_003250275.1 Alphaproteobacteria bacterium | reverse complement strand
CTCGCCGGTGAAGAGCGCCGACCTCGCCGCGCTGATCTCGCCCCACATGCCGGGAACGCGCTGCCTCAACGTCGCGATCGCCGAACTCGCCCGGCCCGATGCGTTGACCGCCCGGCTCGGCGAGGCGATGCGGGATACGCCGGTCTGCGCGATCTTCGACGCCGCCACCGACGCCGACCTCGCCGCGATCGCGGCATTCGGTGTGGACGCCGCGTCACGCCTCGCGGCGAAGGTGCTGTGGGCAGGTTCAGCCGGTCTCGCGGCGCAACTGCCCGCCGCCTGGGGCCTCGCGACCATGCCGCCCGCCCCGCCCGCCCTCAGCGCCGCGACCCGGCCGCCGCTCCTCGTCGTCGGCTCGGTCAACCCGGTTTCGGTGGCGCAGACCGACGCGGCAATGGCGAAAACCAACGCCAACCCGGTGATCCTCTCGCCCGACCTGCTGCTCGGCGACGCGGCGACGCGCGCGGCCGAAATCGCGCGCGGCGCGGAAGCCCTGCGCGCCAACATCGCCGCGGGCGACGCGACCCTGATCCTCACCACCGCCCACGCGCCGGCGGACGTCGACCGCATCGTCGCGCTCGCCGCGTCGCTCGGCATCACCCGCGGCCAGGCCGGACGGCGCATCGCCACCGGGCTCGCCGAGATCACCTGCACGCTCATGAACGAAGGCGCGGTCAACCGCCTCGTCACCACCGGCGGCGACACCAGCTGCGCGATCATGAACCTCGACGGCATCGCCGCGATGCAGGTCGACGGCGCGATCGCTCCGGGGATCCCGCTGGTCACCACCTGCGACGGTCCGCGTCGCCACATCATCACCAAGGCCGGGGGGTTCGGCACGCCCGAGGCGTTGATCCGCTCCATGGCCTTCCTCGTCGAAGGGAGACTGCCCGCGTGAAACCGTCGATCGGCATCACCATGGGCGACGTCTGCGGCATCGGGCCGGAGATCGTCGCCAAGAGCCTCGTCGCACCCGAGGTCTACGACCTCTGCCGTCCGTTCGTGATCGGCGACGCCGGAGCCCTCGAACGCGCCCGCAAGGTCGTCGGCGCGGATTTCTCCATCACCCGCATCGCCCCCGGCGCGGCGCTCGAAGGCGAGCCTTCGCCGAACGCCGCGTACTGCGTCGACCCCGGCCTCGACGTCGGCGACCTCCCCTACGGCCAGGTCGACGCCCGCGCCGGCGACGCCGCGTTCCAGTTCGTCAAGCTCGCCATCGATCTGGCCAAGGCGGGCGAGATTTCCGCAATCGTCACCGCACCCCTGAACAAGGAAGCGATGCACAAGGGCGGCCACATGTATCCCGGCCACACCGAGATCCTCGCCACCCTCACCGACACCACCGGCTACGCGATGATGCTGGCCGCGCCCAAGCTCAAGGTGATCCATCTCACCACCCACATCGGCCTCGTCGACGCGGTGGCGAAGATCACCCCCGAGCGCACCTATCAGGTGATCCGCCTCGCCTACGACACCCTCACCCGCGCCGGGATGGGAACGCCGCGTATCGCGGTCTGCGGCATCAATCCGCACGCGGGCGAGAACGGACTGTTCGGCCACCACGAAGAGGAAGAAAAGCTCGCTCCCGGCATCGCGCGCGCGACCGCCGAGGGCATCGACGTCACCGGCCCATGGCCGGGCGACACGGTGTTCTTCCGCGCCATGCGGGGCGATTTCGACGTCGTCGTCGCCTGCTACCACGACCAGGGCCACATCCCGGTGAAGCTGCTCTCGATCGACGCGGGGGTGAACATCACCGTTGGGCTCAACGGCGGCATCGTCCGCACCTCGGTCGATCACGGCACCGCCTTCGACATCGCGGGCAAAAACATCGCGAGCCACGATAGCCTCATCGCCGCGATCCAGTTCGGCGTCGAGCTCGCGCCCAAACCCTAGCGGATTTCGCCGCGCCGGTGCCGACGGCCGGCCGAAAGCCCCTTCTCCTCCGGCGGGCGCGCCCCTACCTAATCCCTGCGCCCGCCAAGGAGACCCTGCCCCGATGCCGACCCCGAACACCCCCCAGCCCCTGGTGTTGCTGCCCGGACTGCTGTGCGACGCCGACCTCTGGCGCGACCAGATCGCCGCCCTCGGCGACGGCGTCGCGCCGTTCGTCGCCGACCTCACCCGCGACGACGACATCGGCGCGATGGCCGAACGCACCCTCGCCGCCGCGCCGCCGCGCTTCGCCCTCGTCGGGCTTTCGATGGGCGGCTACGTCGCGTTCGAAATCATGCGGCGCGCGCCCGAACGCGTCACCCGCCTCGCCTTGATCGACACCAGCGCCTCACCCGACGCCCGGCACCGCGCCGAGCGGCGCGCGGCGGCGATGGACTCTCTCGCGGTGGGGAAATTCGCGGGCGTGACGACGCGGCTGCTGCCGCAGCTCGTTCACCCCAAACACGTCGACGGGCCGGTCGGCGCACGGGTGCGGGCGATGGCGGCGCGCGTCGGCGGCGAGGCTTTCCTGCGCCAGCAGCGCGCGATCCTCGCGCGGCCGGATTTCCGCCCCGGCCTGTCGCGCATCCGCGTGCCGACCTGGGTCGCGGTCGGCGATTCCGACGTCCTCACCCCGCCCGCGGAAGCACGCGAAATCTTCCTCGAAATCGCCAACGCGACGCTGCACGTATTCGAGGCCTGCGGCCACCTGCC
>QKGW01000573.1 GCA_003250275.1 Alphaproteobacteria bacterium | reverse complement strand
GGTCGTGCGCGAGCACGTCGCGGTACGCGCCGCGCACCGCGCCGAGCAGCAGCCGGTCCTTCACCGGGCGGCCGTTGACGAAGAGGTACTGGTCCGCCGCGGTGCCCTTGTTGAAGGTCGGCAGCCCGGCGTAGCCGGTGAGGCGCAGACCCTCGCGCTCGATGTCGACCTTCACCGCCGCCTCACCGAACTCGCGGCCCAAAAGCGCGCGCAGGCGGGCGTGGCGCGCGCCGAAGAGGTCGCCGGTTTCGGCGGCGAGGGAGAGGCGCTCGCGCCCGTCGTCGGTGAAGGTGAAGCCGACCTGCGGGTGCGCCATCGCGAGGCGGCGCACCGCGTCGAGCGCGTGGCCCGCCTCGGTGCGCGGCGCTTTCAGGAACTTCAGCCGCGCCGGGGTGGCGTAGAACAGGTCGCGCACCTCGACGCGGGTGCCGGGCGGCTGCGCGGCGGGCTCGGGCGCGGATTTCGCGCCGCCTTCGACGACGACGCGGAACGCCGCCTCCGCCCCCGGCGGGCGCGAGGTGAGGCTGAGGCGCGAGACCGCGCCGATCGACGGCAGCGCCTCGCCGCGGAAGCCGAAGAACTCGATGTCGGAGAGGTCGTCGTCGGGGAGCTTGCTGGTGGCGTGGCGCTCGACCGCGAGCGAAAGCTCGTCGGGCGACATGCCGCAGCCGTCGTCGCCGACCGCGATCAGCGCGCGGCCGCCGTCGCGGATCGCCACGTCGACGCGGGTCGCGCCCGCGTCGAGCGCGTTCTCCACCAGTTCCTTGAGAGCGGCGGCGGGCCTTTCGACCACTTCGCCGGCGGCGATCTGGTCGATCAGGACGGGCGGCAGCCTGCGAATCGTCATACGCGACTATCCTCGGATTCCGGTGCCCGCAGCGCCCGCACGAGGTCGATCAGCGCGGCGGTGGAGCCGTCGTGGCCGTGCGGCGGCGCGTCGGAGGTCAGCTCCGGCAGGATCGCCGAGGCGAGGGTCTTGCCGAGTTCGACGCCCCACTGGTCGAAGGCGTTGATCCCCCAGATCACGCTCTGGACGTAGACCTTGTGCTCGTAGAGCGCGATCAGCATCCCGAGGGTTTCGGGGGTGAGGCGCGGCACCAGGATCGTCGTCGACGGGCGGTTGCCGGGGAACGCCTTGTGCGGCGCGAGCGCCTTCGCGCGGGCCGGGTCCATCCCCTTGGCGATCAGCTCGGCCTCGGCCTCGGCGGCGGTGCGGCCCTTCATCAGCGCCTCGGTCTGCGCCAGCGCGTTGGCAGCGCGTTGGCGAGCAGCATCGGCTGGTGGTCGGCGATCTCGTGGTGCGAGCGCGCGACGACGATGAAGTCGGCGGGCACCGGCTGGGTGCCCTGGTGCAGCAGCTGATAGAACGAGTGCTGGCCGTTGGTGCCGGGCTCGCCGAACAGCACCGGCGCGGTCGGCGTCGGCACCGGCAGCCCGGCGAGGGTCACGCCCTTGCCGTTGCTCTCCATTTCGAGTTGCTGGAGGAACGCGGGGAAGCGCGCGAGCGACTGGTCGTAGGGCAGCACCGCGTGGGTCGGCGCGCCGAGGACGGTGGCGTTCCAGACCCCGGTGAGCGCGAGCGCGACCGGCAGGTTGTCGGAGAACGGCGCGGAGCGGAAGTGCTCGTCCATGCGGTAGCCGCCGGTGAGCAGCGCGACGAAGTCGTCCACCCCGACCGCGAGCGCGATCGACAGGCCGACCGCCGACCACAGCGAGTAGCGCCCGCCGACCCAGTCCCAGAACTCGAACATGTTGACGGTGTCGATGCCGAAGTCGGAAACCGCGTCGGCGTTGGTCGAGACCGCGACGAAGTGCTTCGCCACCGCCGCCTCGCCGAGGTGTTCGACCAGCCAGGCGCGCGCGGTGCGGGCGTTGCGGAGGGTTTCCTGGGTGGTGAAGGTCTTCGAGGTGACGATGAACAGCGTGGTCTCGGGATTGAGGCCCTTGAGGGTGCGCGCCATGTGGGTGGCGTCGACGTTCGAGACGAAGTGCGCCTTCAGGTCGTCGCGGCCGTAGGGGCCGAGCGCCTCCACCACCATCGCCGGGCCGAGGTCGGAGCCGCCGATGCCGATGTTGACCACCGCCTTGACCGGCTTGCCGGTCGCGCCGAGCCAGCGCCCGCCGCGCACCGCGCCGACGAAGCCGGTGATCTTGTCGAGCACCTTGCGCACCTCGGGCATCACGTCGTGGCCGCCGGTCTGCAGCGGCTTGCCGGAGAGGTGGCGCAGCGCGACGTGGAAGGCGGCGCGGTTCTCGGTCTCGTTGATCTCGACGCCCGCGAACATCGCCTGGATCGCGCCCGCGAGGTTGCACTCGTCGGCGAGCGCGCAGAGCAGGTCGAAGGTCTCCGCGGTCATGCGGTTCTTCGACGGGTCGAGCAGGAACGGCCCCTCGTCGGTGTCGAGGGTGAGCGCGAGGGTGTCGAAGCGCGCCGGGTCGGCGGCGAACAGGTCGAGGGTGCGGACCTCGGCCATCGCGTCGCGGTGGCGGGCGAGCGCCTGCCACGCCGGAGTGTCGGGCAGGGTGGGGAGCGTGCGGAATTCGGGCATGTCGAACCTCGGCCGGAGACGGAGGAAAGTGACCTGTCTTGTCGAGACTATCAGACCGCCGCGCCGACCGCCACGCGCCCCGCGACGAAATCCGCAAGCGCGAGGCAGGAGGTGAGGCCGGGGCTCTCGATGCCGAGGAGGTGGACCACGCCGGGAATGCCGTGGGTCTCCTCTCCGGCGACGACGAAGTCCTGCGCGGGCGCGCCCTCGGGCACGATCTTCGGGCGGATGCCCGCCATGTCGGGGGTCAGCGCGCCGTCGGGCAGGCCGGGCCAGTAGCGCCGGATCGCGCCGTAGAAGCGTTCGCCGCGCGCCGGGTCGACGTCGTAGTTTTCGTCCGCGATCCATTCGACGTCGGGGCCGAAACGGGCGCGGCCGCCGAGGTCGAGGGTGATGTGCACGCCCAGTCCGCCGGGCTGCGGCAGCGGGTAGACGAGGCGCGAGAACGGCGCCTTGCCGGCAAGCGCGAAGTAGTTGCCCTTGGCCATATAGGCGCGCGGGCAGGGCAGGGCGGCGCGCGCGCTCCAGCATCCGGCGGCGAGGCCGCACGCGCCGAGCCCGGCGGCGTTGACGAGGTGCCGCGCGTGCACCGCGAAGCCGCCCGCGCAGTCGAGCACCGCGCCGCCCTCGGGATGCGGTGCGAGGCGTTCGACCGGGGTTTCGATCGCGAGGGTCGCGCCCGCCGCCTCGGCGTCGGCGAGGAGCGCGAGCATCAGCGCGTGGCTGTCGACGATGCCGGTGGCGGGGGAGAGGATCGCCGCGGTGCAGACCAGTTCGGGTTCGAGCGCGCGCGCCTCGGCGGCGTCGAGGAGGCGCATTCCCTCCGCGCCGTTGGCCTCCGCCTGCGCCCGGATCGCGGGGAGGCGGTCGGCCTCCTCGGGCGAGCAGGCGACGAGCAGCTTGCCGATGCGGCGGTGCGGGATCTGCCGTTCGGCGCAGTAGGCGTAGAGCGCGTTGCGCCCGGGCGAGCAGACCTTGGCGCGGAGCGAATCGGCGGGGTAGTAGAGCCCGGCGTGCAGCACCTCGGAATTGCGCGAGCTGGTGCCGGTGCCGAAGCTCGACGCCTTCTCGACGATCGTCACCTCGCGTCCGGCACGGGCGAGCGCGCGCGCCACCGCGAGGCCGACCACGCCCGCACCGACCACCACCGTATCGAGACGCTCCATCGCCGCTCCCGGACTAGTTTTTCGGAGTTGCCGCCGTGAGGTTCATCTTAGCCGCTTCGCCGGTCACCGCGAAAGTGAGCGCGTCGGGCGTGAGCCAGCGGCGCGCGGCGGCGCGGATCGTCTCCGCCGGGATCGCGGCGAGGACGTCGGCGCGGCGGTCGAGTTCGTCGGGCGGCAGGTGGTAGTACTGCA
>QKGW01000404.1 GCA_003250275.1 Alphaproteobacteria bacterium | reverse complement strand
GTACCCTGCGCGCCGAGCGCGTCGGTGGTGAACTCGAAGGCGGTGTGGCCGTAGTAATCGAGGCCGCGCACCAGGCGCGGGTTCTCGACGAAGTCGATGCCGAGGTCCATCAGGCCGTTCTTGAGGTCCTCGTAGAACGCCTTCGAGGCGGCGTTGAGGTATTCGCCCAGGAGCGGCGCTTCGGCGATCACCGCGCGGTCGCCCTCGTCCTTGGAATCGAGGATGCGCAGCGGGTTGCGTTCGAGGCGCTCGCGGCTGTCGGCGGAGAGCTTGCCGAGGTGGCCCGAGAGATAGCCGACCAGGGCGCCGCGGTAGGTTTCGCGGCTCTCGGGGTCGCCGAGGGTGTTGAGTTCGAGGGTGACGTTGCCCTTAAGGCCGAGGCCGTCGAGGATGCAGCGGCCGAGCGCGATCACCTCGACGTCCGCCTGCGGGTCGGGCACGCCGATCAGTTCCACGCCGATCTGGTGGAACTGGCGCTGGCGGCCCTTCTGCGGGCGCTCGTAGCGGAACATCGGCCCGGCGTAGAACACCTTGAACGGCGTCTCGTTGGCGAGGCCGTTGGAGATGAACGCGCGCGCGATGCCCGCCGTGCCCTCGGGGCGCAGCGTCAGGCTTTCGCCCTTGCGGTCGGCGAAGGTGTACATCTCCTTGGTGACGATGTCGGAGGTATCGCCGAGGGTCCGGGCGAACACGCCCGAGAACTCGAAGATCGGCGTGGCCATTTCCGAAAAGCCGTAGCGGCTCGCGGTGGTACGTCCGGTTTCGACGACATGGCGGAAGGCCCGCATTTCTTCGGGCAGGAGGTCGTGCGTCCCGCGCACCGGCTGGAGGGTGGACACCCCGGAATTCCTTTCTTCTTCGAAAAATCAGTCCGCTTTCGCGGCGGCAAGGCGTTTTTCCACCAGATCGACGAGATGGTCAACGATCGCGTCGGTTCCGACGGTGTGGTGCGGCACCCCGGCGATGAAAATCTTATGGGTGTTCCGGCCGCCGCCGGTGAGGCCGATATCGGACGAGCGCGCCTCGCCCGGGCCGTTGACGACGCAGCCAAGCACCGAGAGCGTGATCGGCTGGACGATGTGTTCGAGGCGCTTCTCCAGCTCCGCCACCACCTTGGTGACGTCGAAGCCCTGGCGCGCGCACGACGGGCAGGCGACGATGCGCACGCCGCGATGACGCAGGTCGAGCGACTTGAGGATATCGAAGCCGACGCGCACCTCTTCCTCGACGTCCGCCGAGAGCGAGACGCGGATGGTGTCGCCGATGCCTTTCCTGAGCAGCCAGCCGATACCGAGCGCGGACTTGACCGTGCCGGCGCGCAGGCCGCCCGCCTCGGTGACGCCGAGATGGAGCGGATAGTCGCAGACCTCCGCCAGCTTCTCGTAGGCGGCCATCGCGAGGAACACGTCGGACGCCTTCACCGAAATCTTGAACTCGCGGAAATCGAGGTCCTCGAGGATGCGCGCGTGCATCAGCGCGCTCTCGACCATCGCGTCGGGGTTGGGCTCGCCGTATTTTTCCAGAAGATCCTTGTCGAGCGAACCGGCGTTGACGCCGATGCGCATCGAACAGCCGTAGTCCTTCGCCGCTTGCACCACCGCGCGCACCCGTTCGGGCGCGCCGATGTTGCCGGGGTTGATGCGCAGGCAGGCCGCGCCCGCCTCCGCCGCCTCGATCGCGCGCTTGTAGTGGAAGTGGATGTCCGCGACCACCGGCACCGAACAGCCCCGCACGATCTGGCGCAGCGCCTTGGTGGAGTCCTCGTCGGGGCACGAGACGCGGACGATGTCCGCCCCCGCCGCTTCCATCCGGCGGATCTGCGCCAACGTCCCTTCGACGTCGGCGGTCAGGGTGTTGGTCATCGACTGCACGGTGATCGGCGCGTCGCCACCGACGCGCACGGATCCGACGCGGATCTGGCGGCTCTTGCGGCGCGCGATCTGACGATAGGCGGTGTCGCTCAACTCGACCTCACACACGGTAACGGGGGTAGCCCTCAAGTAGGGGTTCACCGCCCGGCGCGCAACCGCTCGGGATTGAGCGGCACGTCGCGCACCACCTGCCCGGTGGTGCCGAGGGACGGCGCCTTCTGGCCGTCGACGACGACGTCGAGGCCGCCGGCGTTGCCGGTCATCAGCGTCAGGCCCGCGCGGTTCGGCACGCGGAAGCGGTCGCCCGGATGAAGCAAACGGGTGAGCACGAGCGAGCCGTTCTCGGTGACCTGCACCCAGGCGTCCGCCGTGGCGACCAGTTCGATGCGCGCGGCGGCGTTCTCCTCGCCGTAGACGCGCGCCTGGCGCGCCACCGTCTCGGGGCCGACCGGCGCGCTGTCGGCGCTCTCCTCCACCGCCGGGCGCGGCGGCGGCGCGGGCGGCGCGGCGGGCTTCGGCGCTTCGGCAACCGGCGCGGGAGCCGCGGGCTTGGGAGCCTCGGCGGCAGGCGGCTTCGGCGCTTCGGTGACCGGTTTCGGCGCGGGAGCGGCGGGCTTGGGCAGCTCGACCGGCTTCGCGGCTTCGGGCTTCGGCGCGGGCGTCGCCGGTTTCACTGCCTCGGGCGCGGCACGCGCCGGCGCGAGCGCGGGGGTTTCCGCCTTCGGCGGCTCGGGCCGCACCGGCTCGGGCACGACCGGCGCTTCCGCCGGGGCTGCGGCGGCG
>QKGW01000316.1 GCA_003250275.1 Alphaproteobacteria bacterium | reverse complement strand
GACCGAAACCCTGAGCGCCGTCTGATTACAGCGGCGCGTTGCCCACCGACGGGTGCAGCGCATCGAACAGCGCGCGCACGTCGGTGAGGCCGGGCGCGAGGCCGAGGCTGCCGGTCGGGCCGCGCTCGAACAGCGCCACCGGCGCACCCTCGGCGGCGCCGATGCGGTAGGGCTTGCCTTCGAGCGCGAACGGCTTGAGGGCGTCCGCCATCGCCGCGGTGAATTCCTTCGGCACCCACGCCTGGGCGGAGTCGCGCAGCGCCGCCTGCGCCGCGTCGAGGTCCTCGGCGACGAGCGCCTCGGGCGGACGGGCGTCGCCCTCGGCGCGCGCGCGCCGTTCGGCCTGGCGGCGCAGTCCGCCGAGATCGCGCATCGCGACGCGGAAGTCCGACACCGCGATCCGCTCGGCGTTGCGTCCGAGATCGGCGGCGACGATCAGCGAGACCATCGCCGGCGGCAGGCCGGACTGCATCGCCCCCTTCGCGCTTTCCGAAGCCGCGGTCAGCGCCGCGGTGTCGAGCCCGGTCACGGTTCCGGCGAGCCCGACCTCGATCAACCCGCGCAGGGTCACGCCGTAGCGGAATTGCATCGTCTTGGCCGCGTCGTCCATGCGGTAGTCGATATCGGCGTCCGCGATCACCTCGTCGGGCGACGGGTTGCCGTCGTCGGGATTGTAGTCGCAGGCGACGCCCTTTTCCCGGCAGGCCTTGTCCCACCCCGGGAAATCGAGATGCACGCCGCTCACCTCGGTGACGACGCGGAGCGGATGTCCCTTGGCGTCGGTCTCGTATTTGCGCACCGTCGCCCGGTCGATGCGCCACACCGGGACTCCGTCCTCGGTGAGGACGATATCGCGCACGGTGCCGCCCTGGTCGAAGAGGTTGGCCTTGACCTCGCCGTAGGTGACGTGTCCGGCAAGCTCGGCAGCGGCCAACTCGGCGTCGATCCGCTCGCGCATCCGGGTCTCCGCATAGCGCTCTGCGCCGAAGTATCCGCCAACCGCGAGAACCGCGAGCGCCAGTGCGCCCCAGGTGAGCTTCCGCGACATCTTCCCGATCCTTTCGATGACCGAATTCCTACAAGTTTTCAAAGGCTCACACACTGTGAACCGGTTCACTGACGCTGGCGCGCGGCGGCGCGAGAGTGCATATGTGCGGTGCGCGGCCAGACACCCCTCGACATCCCCTCATCTTCCGTCCCGTCGCGCACCCGCCATCCCCAAAGGCCAATACGAAACCCCGGTCGGTCCCACGGCCGGGGTTTTTCTCATTCGCCGAAGCGGGTCAGGGTGTGGCTGCCGCCGAACCCGGCGGTTTCGAGCCACACGCCGAGTTCCGCCGCCTCCTCGGCGAAGCGGAACGGCGGGTTGACCACCACCACGCCCGAACCGTAGAGCCCGCGTCCCGAGCCCGGGTCGCGCCGCACCCATTCGCTCGCCACCACCTCGGGGAAGCCGCCGCCGGCGAACCCGGCGAGGAGATCGAGATGACGCGCCTCGGGCAGCAGCGGATACCAGACGAAATAGATGCCGCCGCGCCAGCGCGCGAACGCCTTCTTCACCGCCGCGGGCACGCTGCGGTACTCGTCCTTCACCTCGTAGGCCGGATCGATCACCGCGACGCCGCGCTTCTCCGCCGGCGGCACCAGCGCGACCAGAGCTTCGAGGGCGTCGCGCTTGTGCAGATGCACGCGCGGATCGCCCTTCGTCGCGCCCTTGAGCGCGGCGATGGCCTGGGGGTGAAGCTCGACGCAGAGGAGACGGTCGTCGGCGCGCATCATCCGCAGCGCCAGCATCGGCGAACCGGGGTAGCAGGCGGGGTCGGCGGCGGCCTCGCGGTAGGTCTGGGCGAGCGAGGGCGGCGCGGCGAGCGCGAGGAAGCGCGCGACGCCCTCGGCGGCCTCGCCGCTTTTCACCGCGTCCGGTGCGCCGAGATCGTAGACGCCCTCCGCCGCGTGGGTGTCGATCACGCAATAGGGCGCGGGTTTGCGTCCGAGCGCCGTCAGGACCCGGCTCAGCAGCAGATGCTTGTGGACGTCGGCGAAATTACCGGCGTGGTAGCGGTGGAGATAACTGAGCATGGACCCGGCGTGCGGCTATGTGTGCGGTGGCGGCAACTCTGCCAAACCCGCGCGCCGGTGTCCACCGGCTCAACCGGCAGAGCCGATTTCCCGGCGCGCCTGTTGCAACAGCGCGATCAGGCCGATGCGGCGTTCCTCGCCGCTGTCGAAGGCGCGCACGAGGTCGCCGTAGAGCCGCGCGATCAGGCGCGCCTGTTCGCCGGCCGGGAGAGGATGCCCCTCCTCGGCGGAGAGCGCCTCGACGCCCTCGCAGACGCGCAGCAGCAGCGCCTCGTCGAGCCCGCCGGAGGACGCCGGACCGCCAGCGCCGTCGCGCCCCGCGATCAACCAGTCGAGCGAAACTCCGAGCAGCCCGGAGATGCGCACCAGCATGTCGGGCGGCGGGAAACTCACGCCGCGTTCCCATCCCGCCACGGTGGTCAGCGGCGCTTCGAGACGCGCCGCCAGTTCCTTGCGCGCCATCGTATCGCGCGCGGCGATCAGACGTTCCGCGAACGGCGTCCGCGGCTTCAGCTTGCGCGCCATGGCTGCCCCCTCCGATCGGCCGGAGAGCGCGGCGCGGTTTCGTGGACTTGA
>QKGW01000174.1 GCA_003250275.1 Alphaproteobacteria bacterium | reverse complement strand
GTGGACGAATCTGGGGAAAATCGGGCCGGAAACGACGAAACCCACCGCTTTAGGCGGTGGGTTTCGATGGTGGAGCCGAGGGGAATCGAACCCCTGACCTCTTGAATGCCATTCAAGCGCTCTCCCAACTGAGCTACGGCCCCGAACCTTGGCTCCGCCGGTTTCTTCCGTCCCCGGCGGTGCATGGGAGGCGGCAAGTTAGTCTGGGATTTTTCCTTCCGCAAGCAAAAAATGCGGAGGGGGCGAAAAGCCCGAAAAATCCCGAAAAACCGCCGTCGTCAGTCCTCGTCGTCCGGCCCGATGTGGTCGATCATCTCGGACATGTCGTCGTCCTCGGCGAGGTCGTCGGTGTCCTCGATCAGGCCCTCGTCGTCGGCGTCGTCCTCGACCTCGAGGTCGACGTCGTCGAGTTCCTCCTCGTCACCCTCGACCGGAACCGGCGCCGCTTTCGGCTTCGGCTCGGCCACCGGATGCGCGGTGGTCTTCTTCATCCCGCGGCGCGCCTTGCTGACCGCGTCCGGCACGTTCTCGCTGCCGCACTTCGGGCAGACGATCGGCGTGCGCTGCATGTCGTAGAAGCGCGTGCCGCAGTTCAGGCAGGTGCGCTTGGTTCCCCATTCCGGCTTCGTCACGAATCACCCTCCTTAACGGCGCCTTCGCCACGGCCAGGCCGAATCACGGCGGCCGGAAGGCGCATTTGCCACGAAGCACATAACCTGTCAAAGCGTTTTCGCACGGCGTGACGCCGCATCGCCCTCGAATCCCCGATAACACAGAACCCGCGCCGCGCGAAGATGCTTCGCGCGGGACTGTCGCGGTTGCGGCATTTATGCTACCACCGCCCCCGGAACACCGCAGAAACGGACGCCAGGATGACCCACACCACCACCACCCCGCATCCGCTGCGCGCGCGCCGCGCCGGGGCCCTCGCGGGCGCCGCCCGCGTGCCGGGCGACAAGTCGATCTCCCACCGCGCGCTGATGATGGGCGCGCTCGCGGTCGGGCGCACCACCGTCGAGGGCCTGCTCGAAGGTGAGGACGTGCTGCGCACCGCCGAGGCGATGCGCCAGATGGGCGCGACGGTGACGCGCGGCGCGGACGGCGTCTGGACGATCGACGGCGTCGGCGTCGGCGGCCTCTGCGAGCCCGCGGAGGTGATCGACATGGGCAACGCCGGAACCGGCGCGCGCCTGGTGATGGGCCTCGTCGCCACCCACCCGATCACCGCCTGCTTCACCGGCGACGCCTCGCTGCGCTCGCGCCCGATGAAGCGGGTGATCGCGCCGCTCTCGCTGTTCGGCGCGGAATTCATGGCGCGCGAGGGTGGCCGCCTGCCGCTCGCGATGCGCGGCAACCCCTCGCCCGCGCCGGTCAGCTACACCGTGCCGGTCGCCTCGGCGCAGGTGAAGTCGGCGGTGCTGCTCGCCGGGCTCAATACTCCGGGCGTGACCACGGTGATCGAGCCGGTGGCGACGCGCGACCACACCGAGCGGATGCTCAAGGGCTTCGGCGCGGAGCTCGACGTGCGCGTCGCCGCCGACGGCAGCCGCACCATCACCCTGGTCGGCCAGCCGCGCCTGTCGCCGTGCGCGATCGTGGTGCCCGCCGACCCCTCCTCCGCCGCGTTCCCGGCGGTCGCCGCCCTGATCGTGCCGGGCTCCGAGATCGTTCTCGAAGCGGTCGGCACCAATCCGCTGCGCTTCGGCCTGTTCGAGACCCTGCTCGAAATGGGCGCCGACATCGCCCTCGAAAACCCGCGCGAGGTCGCGGGCGAACCGGTCGCCGACTTGCGCATCAAGGCCTCGGCGCTGAAGGGCGTGGCGGTGCCGCCCGCGCGCGCGCCGTCGATGATCGACGAATACCCGATTCTCGCCGTCGCCGCCGCGTGCGCCACCGGCGAGACGCGGATGCAAGGGCTCGCCGAGCTCCGGGTCAAGGAGAGCAACCGCTTCGATGCGGTGGTCAACGGCCTCGCCGCCTGCGGCGCTACGGTGCGCGCCGAGGGCGACGACATCGTCGTCACCGGCGCGGGCGAGCCGCCGAAAGGCGGGGCGACGATCGCCGCCAACCTCGACCACCGCATCGCGATGGCGTTCCTGGTGCTCGGCATGGCGAGCGACGAACCGGTGGCGATCGACGACGTGCGCGCCGTCGACACCAGCTTCCCCGGTTTCGCCGCGATGATGACCGGCTTCGGGGCCGACCTCGCATGATCATCGCCATCGACGGACCGGCGGGCGCCGGCAAGGGCACTCTCGCGCGCCGCCTCGCGGCGGAATTCGGCCTCGCCTACCTCGATACCGGCGCGCTCTACCGCGCCGTCGGCGTCGCCGTGCTCGACGCGGGCGGCGACCCCGCCGACGCCGCAACCTCCGAACGCGCGGCCCGCACGCTCGACCTCGGTCTCCTCGATTCGCCCCGCCTGCGCACAGAGGCGGCGGGCGACGCGGCCTCCAAGGTCGCGGCGATCCCCGAGGTCCGCGCGGCCCTCCTCGACTTCCAGCGCGCCTTCGCCGCCAACCCGCCAAGCCCTTGTACCGGCGCGGTTCTCGACGGCCGCGACGTCGGCACGGTGGTCTGCCCGGCGGCCGACCTCAAGCTCTTCGTCACCGCCTCCGCCGAGGAGCGCGCGCGCCGGCGAACCCTGGAGTTGCGGGGCAAGGGCTTCGACGCTATACAGGAGCGCGTTCTCGCGGACATGCTCGCCCGCGACGAACGCGACCGCGAACGCAAAGTGGCTCCGCTCGCCCCGGCAAACGACGCCGTGGTTCTGGACACCACCGACATGGATGCCGATATGGTCTTTGACCAAGCGGTCACCCTGGTCCGGAAGAAGACCATCGCGGATCTGTAGAGTACCCTGGAGCCCGACCACCGCGGACGCATCAGCGTCGGCGGCGGTTTTCGTTGCAACATGGTCGCACATGCGGCAAGACCGCCGGAAAAACCGGCTGGCCCGGATAGCGACACGAGAAAGGAATTCATTCGGCATGACCGAAACCGGAAACATCCCGGCGATGAACGAAGATTTCGCCGCGCTTCTCGAAGAATCGTTCGCCCAGAACGCGAGCCTCGAAGGCTCGGTTCTCACCGGACGTATCGTTACCATCAACAACGACTTCGCCTTGGTCGACGTCGGCCTCAAGTCCGAAGGCCGCGTCCCGCTCAAGGAATTCGGCCACAAGGCCGAGGTCAAGGTGGGCGACACCATCGAGGTGTTCGTCGACCGCTACGAGGACCGCGAAGGTCTCGTTGTGCTCTCGCGCGAGAAGGCACGCCGCGAGGAGTCGTGGAACGAGCTCGAGAAGGCGTTCGAAGGCAACCAGCGCGTCAACGGCGTGATCTTCGGCCGCGTCAAGGGCGGCTTCACCGTCGACCTGTCGGGCGCGGTCGCGTTCCTGCCGGGCAGCCAGGTGGACATCCGTCCGGTGCGCGACATCGGGCCGCTGATGGGCCAGCCGCAGCCGTTCCAGATCCTCAAGATGGACCGCTCGCGCGGCAACATCGTGGTTTCGCGCCGCGCGGTTCTCGAAGAGACCCGTGCCGAGCAGCGCAGCGAGCTGATCGAGAACCTCAAGGAAGGCCAGATCCTCGACGGCGTGGTCAAGAACATCACCGATTACGGTGCGTTCGTTGATCTCGGCGGCGTCGACGGCCTGCTGCACGTCACCGACATCGCGTGGAAGCGCATCAATCACCCGTCCGAGGCTCTGACCATCGGCCAGACCATCAAGGTGCAGGTGATCCGCTTCAACTCCGAGACCCAGCGCATCAGCCTCGGCATGAAGCAGCTGGAAGCCGACCCGTGGTCGGGCGTCGAGGGCAAGTACCCGGTCGGCACCAAGTTCACCGGCCGCGTCACCAACATCACCGACTACGGCGCGTTCGTCGAGCTGGAGCCGGGTGTCGAAGGCCTCGTGCACGTTTCGGAAATGTCCTGGACCAAGAAGAACATCCACCCCGGCAAGATCGTCTCGACCAGCCAGGAAGTGGAAGTCATGGTGCTCGACGTCGATCCGAACAAGCGCCGCATCAGCCTCGGCCTGAAGCAGTGCCTGTCCAACCCGTGGACCGACTTCCTCGCCAACCACCCGGTGGGTTCCGCCATCGAGGGCGAGGTCAAGAACATCACCGAATTCGGCATGTTCGTCGGCCTGCCGGGCGACATCGACGGCATGGTGCACCTCTCCGACATCTCCTGGGAGATGACCGGCGAGGAAGCGGTCAAGTCCTTCAAGAAGGGCGACACCGTCACCGCCAAGATCCTCGACGTCGACGTCGACAAGGAGCGCATCAGCCTCGGCCTCAAGCAGCTCACCAACGACCCGTTCGAGAACGCCACCAAGGGCCTCAAGAAGGGCGCCGTGGTGACCTGCGTCGTCACCCAGGTGACCGACGGCGGCCTCGAGGTGAGCCCCGCCGAAGGCGGCGCGACCGGCTTCATCCGCAAGAGCGACCTGTCGCGCGAGCGGTCCGAGCAGCGCGTCGAGCGCTTCGCGGTGGGTGAGAAGGTCGACGCCAAGATCATCCAGGTCGACACCAAGAGCCGCAAGCTCACCCTCTCGATCAAGGCCCGCGAGATGGACGAGGAAAAGCAGGCGATGGCCGAATACGGTTCGACCGATTCCGGCGCTTCGCTCGGCGACATCCTCGGCGCCGCTCTGCGCCAGGCTCAGGACGAGAAGGCCAACCCCTGATCCTCGGGGTTCCGCACTTTATTCGGGAACGCCGCCCCTCGGGGCGGCGTTTTCGTTTGGGCGAGTGTAAAAAGCCTTTACGCTAAGGCAGTTAACCTTGAAGCAGGGATTGAAATCTGGCAGTGTCGGTAACAGCTACATCGAGTGGTCGATTTTTCGGCCCCCGCGCCTGTGCGCGGCGGCCCTAGGCTTCGGGCTTGCAACGGGGCGGACCGCCCCTCGTCGAAACCCTCGGGGATTGCTCGCTATGACAAAGTCTGAACTCATTGCCCGTCTCGCAGAACGCAATCCGCACCTCTACCAGAGGGACGTGGAGCGGATCGTCGCGACGATATTCGAAGAAATCACCCTCGCGCTCGCGCGCGGCGACCGGGTCGAACTGCGCGGCTTCGGCGCGTTCTCGACCAAGACCCGCGATGCCCGCACCGGCCGCAACCCGCGCACCGGCGACGCCGTGCGCGTCGGTTCCAAGGTCGTGCCGTACTTCAAGACCGGCAAGCAGCTGCGCGATCTCATCAACGGCGAAGAAGACGCCATCGCCTGAGGACACCGCGCGTGCTACGTCTGCTCACCTGGATCATCGGACTTCCCCTGGCCGTGGTGGCGATCGGCTTCGCCGTCGCCAACCGCCAGAACATCGTCCTCGATCTCTGGCCGCTGCCGTTCACGGTCGGGCTGTCGCTCTACCTCACCGTGCTCGGCAGCCTCGCCATCGGGCTGATCCTCGGCCTCCTGGTCGGCGGCATGGCCGCGGGCGGGCGCGCCGCGCGCCGCGCGCGCGACGCCGAAACCCGCGCCCGCGTCGCCGAGGCCGAGCTCGCGAGCCTGCGCGGCCGCGCCGCCGCGGCCGAAGCCGCGCAAGCCCTGCCACCGCCCGGCAACGCCGCCTAAGCTTCACCATCGGCGTACTGGCGCATCGCTCCGAGACCCCGTAAACTCGGAGCGTTTGTGTAAGGAATCTCCTCCATGACCGCCAATCCGATCTTCTGTGCCATCGACACGCCCGACCTCGGCGTCGCCACGCGTCTCGCCGCGCAGATCGCCGAACACGTCGGCGGCCTCAAGCTCGGGCTCGAGTTCTTCTGCGCCAACGGCCCCGAGGGCATCCGCCAGATCGCGCGCGCCTCGGGCAAGGACATCTTCCTCGACCTCAAGCTGCACGACATCCCCAACACCGTCGCCGCCGCGCTCCAGTCGGTGATCCCGCTCAAGCCGCGCTACCTCACGCTCCACGCCATCGGCGGGCTCGCGATGATGAAGGCGGCGCGCGAGATCGCCTACGAGAGCGCCGACAAGGTCTCCGCCGCACCGCCGAAGCTGATCGCGGTCACCGTGCTGACCAGCTTCGACGACGCCGACCTCGCGCAGATCGGGGTGAATTCCGCCACCGCCGACCAGGCCCACCGCCTCGCCGCGCTCGCCGCGGAAGCGGGGATGGACGGCCTCGTCTGCTCCGCGCACGAAGCGAAGCGGCTCAAGGCCGAGTTCGGCCACATGCTGCGCATCGTCCCCGGCATCCGCCCGGCGGCGGGCGACACCCACGACCAGAAGCGGGTGATGACCCCCGCCGAGGCCCTCGCCGAGGGCGCGGACATCCTCGTCATCGGCCGCCCGATCACCAAGGCCGCCGATCCCTACGACGCGGCGCGCCGCATCGCCGCCGACATCGGCATCCGCGCGGGCGCGGCGTCATGAGCGTGCTCGTCAAGATCTGCGGCCTCACCGAGCCCGACGGCCTCGACGCCGCCGTCGAGCACGGCACGGACTTCGCCGGTTTCGTGTTCTACCCCGGCTCACCGCGCGCGATCGCGCCGGAGGCCGCCGCCGATCTCGCCGACGCGCTGCCCGACGAGATCACCAAGGTCGGCCTGTTCGTCGACCCCACCGACGACGAACTCAACGCGGTGCTGCAACGCTTCCGCCTCGACCTGATCCAGCTCCACGGCAACGAGCCGCCCGACCGCGTCGACGCGGTGCGCCTCGAATTCGGCCTGCCGGTGATGAAGGCGATCGGCATCGCCACCGCCGCCGACGTGACCGCCGCGCACGCCTACGACAACCATGCCGACTGGCTGCTGTTCGACACCAAGCCGACCGAAACCGACGCCCGTCCGGGCGGCCTCGGGCGCAGCTTCCCCTGGCAGCTGCTCCAGGCGTGGCGCGGCGAGACGCCGTGGATGCTCGCGGGCGGCCTCACCCCGGAGAACGTCGAACGCGCGGTCGCCGAAAGCGGCGCGGGCGCGGTGGACGTCTCCTCCGGCGTCGAAGCCGCACCCGGCGTCAAGGACCCGGCCCGCATTGCCGCCTTCCTCCGCGCCGCCAAGAACGCCCGCGCGAGCTGGTGACGCTTTTTCCTGGATTCCGGCGCGGTATCGCGTCATTCGTCAAACTTTCCGCGGGCTGCCCTCCCGAGGCCGCGCCCGCAATCGAGCCATTGAGCGTGCCATGAACACTCGTTTGCCCAATTCCTTCGCCGCCGGTCCCGACGATCGCGGCCACTTCGGACCCTACGGCGGCCGTTTCGTCGCCGAAACCCTGATGCCGCTGATCCTCGAGGTCGAGAAGGCCTTCGCCGCGGCGTCCGCCGATCCCGCCTTCAAGGCGGAGATGGACGGCTACCTCGCCGACTTCGTCGGGCGGCCCTCGCCGCTCTACTTCGCCGAACGCCTCACCGAGATCTGCGGCGGCGCGAAGATCTACTTCAAGCGCGAGGACCTCAACCACACCGGCGCCCACAAGGTCAACAACTGCATCGGCCAGATCCTCCTCGCCAAGCGCATGGGCAAGACCCGGATCATCGCCGAAACCGGCGCGGGCCAGCACGGCGTCGCCACCGCCACGGTCTGCGCACTGTTCGGCATCCCCTGCGTGATCTACATGGGCGCGGTCGACATCGCGCGGCAGCAGCCGAACGTCTTCCGGATGAAGCTCCTCGGCGCGGAGGTCCGCCCGGTCACCTCCGGCGCGGCGACGCTCAAGGACGCGATGAACGAGGCGATGCGCGACTGGGTCGCCAACGTCGAGGACACCTACTACCTGATCGGCACGGTCGCGGGCCCGCACCCCTATCCGGTGATGGTGCGCGAGTTCCAGAAGATCATCGGCGAGGAAGCCAAGGCGCAGCTCCAGGCCAAGGAAGGCCGCCTGCCCGACAGCCTCTACGCCGCGGTCGGCGGCGGCTCGAACGCGATCGGCCTGTTCTACCCCTTCCTCGACGATCCTTCGGTGAAGATCTACGGCGTCGAGGCCGCGGGCCGCGGCACCGATACCGAGGAACACGCCGCCTCGCTCACCATGGGCCGCCCCGGCGTGCTCCACGGCAGCCGCACCTACCTCCTCCAGAACGACGACGGCCAGATCACCGAGGCCTACTCGATCTCCGCCGGGCTCGACTACCCCGGCGTCGGCCCCGAGCACTCCTGGCTCAAGGACGCCGGACGCATCGACTACGTTTCGATCACCGACGCCGAAGCCCTCGACGCGTTCCACCAGATGACCCGCCACGAAGGCATCATCCCCGCCCTCGAATCCTCGCACGCGATCGCGCAGGTGCTGAAGGTCGCGGGATCGCTGCCGAAGGACCACATCATCCTCGCCTGCCTCTCGGGGCGCGGCGACAAGGACGTCGAGACCGTGGCCAAGGCCATGGGCAAGGAGCTCTGATCATGACCGCACGTCTCTCCCGCCGCTTCGCCGAACTCAAGGCCGCGAACCGCGCCGCCCTCGTCGTCTACGTCGCCGCCACCGACCCCGACGAGGCCACCGCCACCGCGCTGATGCAGGCGCTGCCCGAGGCCGGCGCCGACGTCATCGAACTCGGAATGCCGTTCACCGACCCGATGGCCGACGGCCCGTCGATCCAGAAGGCGGCGCTGCGCGCGCTCGCCGCCGGGGCCTCGATGAAAAAGACCATCGCGCAGCTCTACGCCTTCCGCGCGGTCGACACCGATACCCCGATCATCCTGATGGGCTACTACAACCCGATCGACAGCTACGGCGTCTCCCGCTTCGCCGCCGATGCCGCCGAAGCCGGTGCCGACGGCGTGATCGTCGTCGACGTGCCGCCGGAAGAGGCCGACGAACTCACCCCCGCGCTCAAGCGCCACGGGCTCGACTTCATCTGCCTCGCCACCCCGACCTCCGACGACGCGCGCCTGCCGAAGATCCTCGCCCACGCGGGCGGCTTCCTCTACTACGTCGCGGTGCTCGGCATCACCGGCACCCGCTCCGCCGCCGCCGCCCAGGTCGAACAGGCGGTCGCGCGGATCCGCAAGCATACCGACCTGCCGGTCGCCGTCGGCTTCGGCATCAAGACGCCGGGTCAGGCAGCCGAAATGGCGCGCATCGCCGACGCCGCCGTGGTCGGCTCGGCGGTGATCGACAAACTCGCCGCCACCCTCACGCCGGAAAACCAGGCGACGCCGGAAACCATCCCGGCGGTCGCCGCGTTCGTCGGCGAACTCGCCGCCGGCGTCCACGGCGCGCGGGCGTAACATCAAATGCAGGGGCGCTGCCCCTGCACCCCGCTGGGGCCTCGGGCCCCAGACCCCTTGCGCTCTGGTTTTCGCGCGTAGCGCCTTAAGACGGTCACGTGGCCGTGCATAGGATTGCGCTGACGCGCGAAAAACCAGTAAAGGGGTTCTAGGGGCCCAAGGCCCCTGGCGGGTTCCAAGGGCGGAGCCCTTGGCCTTCGGAGACACGCCGCATGAGTTGGCTGACAAACTTCGTTCGTCCGACGCTGAAGCGCTGGATTCAGCCGCGCCTGGTGCGCGAGGCGCAGTGGGTGACGTGTCCGAAGTGCGGCGCGACGGTATTCCACCGCGACATGGACGCCAACTGGCGGATTTGCCCGCACTGCGACCATCATCTGACGCTTCCGGCGGCGCGGCGGTTCGCGCTGCTGATGGAGGCGGAGAGCGGCGCGCGGATCGAGATTCCGGGGCAGACCGAGGCGCGGCTGAAGTTCCGCGACACGCGGCGCTACGGCGACCGGTTGAAGGAAGCGGCGGAGCAGGCGCACGAGGCCGAGGCGGTCGCGGTGGCGCACGGCAAGCTCGACGGCCACCCGGTGGTGGTGGCGGCGTTCGAGGTGCAGTTCATGGGCGGCACCTTCGGCGCGGCAGCGGGCGAGGCGATCGTCGCGGCGGCGGAATTGGCGGTGTTGCAGGACGCGCCTTTGGTGCTGGTGACCGGCAGCATGGGCGCGCGGGTGCAGGACGGCGCGTTCGCGCTGGTACAGGGTCCGCGCGTGAGCCTCGCGCTGCGGAAACTCGCCGAGCGTGGCCTGCCGCTGATCGCGGTGCTCGCCGACCCGGCGTTCGACCCGGTGACCGACAGCGTGTTGCAGCAGGCCGACGTCGTGCTCGCCGAGCCGGGCGCGCGCCTCGGGCCGCCCG
>QKGW01000266.1 GCA_003250275.1 Alphaproteobacteria bacterium | reverse complement strand
GAACAGGCCTGGGTCCGCGCACACCCGACGATCTCGGCGGGCGTTCAATCCGCGTGGGCGCCGTTCGCTTTCGTCGAGAACGGTCAGGCGCAGGGCTTCGCGGTCGACGTTCTCCAACTCGCGGCGCAGAAGGTTGGGCTACACGTCGCATACGACGGCGGCGGCACCTGGTCGGAGGAGACCGCGCGGCTGCGAACCGGGCGGATCGACGTTCTGCCAGCGATGATGTGGAGCGAGAAACGGGCGCAAATCTTCGACCTCGCCGCGTCCTACGCGTCGACCGCTTCGGTGATGGTGGTGCGAGACGGTTCGCCCAAGATTTCCTCGCCGGCGCAGCTCCGCGGCAAGCGGGTGCTGGTGATCGAGGGACCGGGCGGAATCGCGACGCTGAAGGCGCGGTTCCCGATGGTCGACTGGCAGCGCACGCCGACGCCCCTGAAAGGGTTGCGCGACGTCTCTCTCGGTTCCGCCGACGCCTATCTCGACAGCCTGAGCGTGGTCTCCTACGCCCTCGAAACCAACATCGTGCCGAACGTCGTCCTGGCGCTCGACCCCGGCGTCCGCACCACGCGCGAAACCGGGATACACTTCGGCATCGCGCGATCGCAGCCGCCGTTGCGGGCGATCCTCGACAAGGGGCTCCGCGCGATTTCGCCCGACGAGATGCGCGCCTTGCACAGCCGCTGGCTGCAAACCGAGCGCGGTTCGGCGCGGGCGCTGCCGCCCGATCTTCGCTTCACCGACGAGGAGCGCGCCTACATCGCCGCGCACCCCTCTCTCTCGCTCGGCATCGACGTTAGCTGGCCGCCGCTCGAATACGTCGACGAACAGGGACGCTACGCGGGCATCGCATCGGACGTGATGCGCCGGGTCGGAACGCTCAGCGGCTTCAAGATCGTGCCGCGCACCGATCTTTCCTGGTCGGAGGCGGTGGAGGCGGTGCGCAAGGGCACGGTGGACGCCCTGCCGATGTTGCAGGATACCCCCGAGCGCCGGCGCGATCTCGATTTCACCCGCCCCTACCTCTCTTATCCGATCGCGATCATCACCCGCGACGACGCGCCGCTGATCACCGGCATCGAGGGACTGGGGAAGATGCGGACCGGCGTGGTCGCGGGGTATTCGATCGAGACCTTCCTCAAGAACGATCATCCCGAGATCGTCCGCGTGCCGCAGCGCGACGTCGAGACGATGCTGCGCAATCTCTCGACCGGCAAGATCGACGCGGCGCTCTCCAACCTCGCGACCGCGACCCACGTGATCGGCAAGCTCGACCTCGGCAACCTCAAGGTTGCCGCGCCGACACCTTATACCAACGATCTCTCGATTGGCGTGCGCAAGGGCAACCCGGTGCTTCTGAGCATCCTGCAGAAGTCCCTCGACGCGATCTCCGACGACGAGTTCGCGCAGATCAAGAACCGCTGGGTGGCGCTGCGCGTCGAGCTTGGCGTCAACCTCCGCACCGTGCTGCTCTACGCGGTGCCGGTGTTCGCCGGGCTGGTGGTGGTGATCGGCGTGATCGTGGTGTGGAACCGCCGCCTCGAACGCGAAGTTGCCGAACGCAAGCGCGCCGAGGCGCAACTCGCCCGTGAGCGCGAAAGCCTGCAAGTCATTTTCGACCGTGCGCCGATCGGCGTCGCCTTCGCGTCCGAGGACAGCACGCTGCACTTCGTCAATCCGCGCTTCGTCGAGATGTTCGGCACCCGCGTCGGCGAGTTGACCCTGTCGATGTACGTGAACCCCGAGATTCGGGGCGAAGTTCTCGACGCGTTGCGGTCGGACGCCAAGATCGAAAACCGCGAAATCCAGATGTACAACACCGCCCACGAGGTGCGCGATATCCTGGTCAGCTATCTCCGCATCGAGTTCGCCGGGCGCGAAGGCATCCTCGGATGGCTGCACGACATCACCGAGCGCAAGCGCACCGAGCGCGAGGTCCAGGAGAGCGAGGAGCGGCTGCGCTTTTCGCTCGCGGCGATGGGGGCTTACTACTGGCGCTACGATCTCGATACCGGTGTGCTGAGCCACGATTCGCCCGGCCTGTGGCTGCGCCACGGCTACGACGAGTCCGACGTTCCGGTCTCGCTCGCTGCATTCATGGAGTTCGTACACCCGGAGGACGCCAGCCGCGTGACCGGGCTCTTGCAGGATCACCTCGACGGCCGCACCAGCCTCTATGAGACGGAGTATCGGTTGCGCACGCGCGCCGGGGAGTGGCGCTGGTACCTGAACGTCGGCCGGGTGATCGAATTCAATGCGGAGAACCATCCGCTCCGGGTTGCGGGGCTGACCCTCGACATCACCGAGCGCAAGGCGCTGGAGGTGGAGATCACCGAGGCGCGTGACGCGGCGGAAAGCGCGACGCAGGCCAAATCGGCGTTCCTCGCGGCGATGAGCCACGAAATCCGGACGCCGATGAACGGTCTCGTCGGGATGATCGACCTGCTGCGCGAGACCGAACTCACCGCCGATCAGACGCAGATGATGGCGACGGTGCGCGACAGCGCGTTCTCGCTGCTGCAGATCATCAACGACATCCTCGATTTCTCGAAGATCGAGGCGGGCAAGATGTCGCTGGAAACGATTCCGGTGTCGGTCCGCGACATCGCGGAGGGCGTGGCCGAAGCGATCGGCCACCTCGCGCTGACGAAGCGGGTGCGGTTCGTCGCCTTCGTCGACCCCGACATCCCGCCGCGGCTGCTCGCCGACCAGGTGCGCCTGCGCCAGATCCTCTTCAACCTGCTCGGCAACGCGGTGAAGTTCACCGAAACCACCGAAAGCCGGAGCGGCCTGGTGCGCCTCAACGTCACCCTCGCCGAACCGGTGCGCGACGGCCGCGCGCAACTCCGCTTCGAGATCGGCGACAACGGCATCGGCATGAGCGCCGAGACCGTCGCCGGGCTGTTCCAGCCGTTCACCCAGGGGGAAACCTCCACCACCCGCCGCTTCGGCGGCACCGGCCTCGGGCTTTCGATCTGCAAGAGTCTGGTGGATTTGATGGGCGGCACGATCGCCGTGGCGAGCACCCTCGGCGCGGGCTCCACCTTCCGCGTCGAACTCGGCCTCGCCGTCGCCGCGTCCGACTCCGTCCCGCTCGACGAACCGCCGCTCGACGGTCTGCGCATCCTCTGCGTCAGCGACGATCCGCTGTTCTACGACAAGGCGGCGATCTACATCGGCAAGCGCGGCGGCGCGTGCACGCGCGTCGCCGATCTCTTCGATGTGTCCGAGCGGATCGACGCGGCGCGGGCGGACGGCGCGCCGTATCACCTCGTCGTCTTCGGCGGAGATCTCGAACGCGGGCTGGTCGATGCGGTGATGACGGTGCTGCGCAGCCAGGCGGCGGAACTCCGCTTCGTCGTGGTCAGCAGTGCGCGGCGCGAGCGTAAGGGCGTGATCGGCGAGGACACCGTGGTGGTCAACGCCAGTCCGCTGCGGCGTTCGGCGTTCCTGCACGCGCTCGGCATCGCCGCCGGGCGCGCCAGCCCCGACGTCGAGGAGGTGCAGGCGCGCCTCGGCGGCGGTCCGGCGCCCGATCCGGCGGAAGCCGCGGCGCAGGGCCGCCTGATCCTGGTTGCCGAGGACAACGCCACCAACCGCGACGTGATCAAGCGCCAGCTCAATCTGCTCGGCTACGCCTGCGAGGTGTTTCCCGATGGCGCTGCGGCGCTTGCGGCCTGGAAGACCGGGCGCTATGGCCTGGTGCTGACCGACTGCCACATGCCCAACCTCGACGGCTACGAGATGACTGCGGCGATCCGCCACGCCGAAGGCGACGCCGATCTCGCCCACACGCCGATCGTCGCGGTCACCGCCAACGCGTTGCAGGGCGAGGCAGAGCGCTGCCTCGCGGTGGGCATGGACGATTATCTCGCGAAGCCGCTCGAAATGGCGCGGCTCAAGCGCATCCTGACGAAGTGGCTGCCCGCCACCGAGTGGACGGAGGCGGACGACGATTCCGCCGGGGACGCGGAGCCGTTCGCCTCCGGGGTGATCGACCCCACCTACCTGCGCACCACCTTCGGCGACGAGGGCGCGGTGCGGGACATCCTCAAGGGCTTCGTCGGCCCGGCGCGGCAGATCGCCGACGAGATCGGCGCCGCGTTCAACGCCGGCGACGCCGACGCGCTCTGGCGCGCCGCGCACAAGCTCAAGTCGTCGTCGCGTTCGGTCGGCGCGCACGCCCTCGCCGACGTCTGCTACGCCCTCGAAGCCGCCGGCAAGGCCGGGAACGTCGAGGCGATGCGCTCGGGCTACGCCGCGCTCGCGCCGCAACTCGATGCCGCGTTCGCGGAAATCGGACGGCTGTGATGTGGGCGGCGCGTTCGCACGTATATGCGGATTTCGTTAACGACGCCCGTCGAGTGTGTCAGAATGTTTGGTGTCATGCTTGCGGCGGCACCGCCGCACGTGCGCGTGGTTCTCGGGTAGCGATCCGGAAGGAAGCAGCGCCGTGACAGTCTCCTCCATCTCCCGCCATCGCTATCTCGTCGTCGACGACGAGGAGTTCATTCGTGCTCTGGTGGCGCGGATCCTCGAAACTTCGGGCGCGACCGACGTGCGCAAGGCGTCGGGCGGCGCCGAGGCCCTGGGCTCGATCGATGCCGAGGGCGCGCCCGACATCATCCTCTGCGATCTCAACATGCCGGGCATGGACGGCATCGAGTTCCTCCGCCATCTGGTGGAGCGCAACTACGGCGGCGGCATCGCGCTGATCAGCGGCGAGGACAAGCGCATCCTCGAAACCGCACAGCAGCTCGGGCGGGCGCAGAATCTCAACATCCTCGGGTTTCTCTCGAAGCCGGTCGACGCGGCGCAGCTCGCCGAGCTGATCGGCCGTTCGGAGGTCGGGCCGGAGTCGCGGCGCAGCCGTCCCGGCGTCTCGGTGAAGGCCTCGGAACTCCGGGCGGCGCTCGCCGAGGACCGGATCGCGGTGCACTTCCAGCCGAAGGTGGCGGTGGCGACGCGCGAACTCGTTGGCGTCGAAACCCTGGCGCGCTGGCACGACCCCGAGCGCGGCTTCATCCCGCCCGACGTGTTCGTCGCGGTGGCCGAGGCGAACGGCCTGATCGACGCTCTCACCGAGCGGGTGTTCTCGCTCGCGATGCGCCAGGGCGCGGCGTGGCGCGCCGCCGGGCTCGACCTCAAGGTCGCGGTCAACGTGTCGATGGACAACCTCAACCGCCTGGAGTTCGTCGACTTCGCCGTCGGCACCATCCGCGAGGCGGGCATGGACCCGCACCAGGTGGTGCTCGAAGTCACCGAGACCCGCCTCATCGCCAACGTCGTGGTGCCGCTCGAAATCCTCACCCGGCTGCGGCTCAAGGGGATCGCGCTCAGCATCGACGATTTCGGCACTGGGCATTCGTCGCTCGAACAGCTCAAGCGCATCCCCTTCACCGAACTCAAGATCGACCGCGCTTTCGTCAACGGTGCGCAGCACAACGAGACCGCGCGCTCGATCCTCGAATCGAGCGTCGTTCTCGCCCAGCGCCTCGGCATGACGGTGGTCGCCGAGGGCGTCGAGACCGAGGAGGACTGGGACCTCGTCGCGTCGCTCGGCGTCGATCTGGTGCAGGGCTATTTCGTCAGCCGCCCGCTCCCGCCCGACGATCTGCCGGCGTGGCTCGCGGGGTGGACGCAGGCCTGAGCCGCCTCAGCGGTTGCCGAGGCGGCGGAGTTCGCGGTCGACCCACAAACGCGTGAGGCGTTCCTGCGCGGTGTTCTGCGACAGCCGCTCGTGCAGGCTGACGAAGTCGACGCGGTCGAGGTCCTGATCCTGGTTGGCGCAGGAGTAGATCACGGTTTCCGCGCCGGTTTCGGGGTCGACGTGGCGCTGCAGGCACTGGGCGCAGATTTCCTTCATCATGCACTGCATCGGCGAGTTGATCGACCCGACCGCCGCGCCGCAGCGCTTGAGATAAGGGGCGAGCGCGCCCTTCCGCGCGTCCTTCACCGCCGCCATCATCCGGTCCGAGCCGATCACGATCATCCGTTCCGCCGCGTCGAGCGGGATCGGCGCGCCGCCGAGCGCGCCGCTCGCGTAGGCCTGCATCGCCGCGACGATGTTGCCGGTGAAGGCCTTGTCGTCCGGGCGTTCGGGGGTGAAGTCGGCGGGTTCGTCGCAGCACCACACCACCACATCGGAGGCGGCGAGGATGTCCGCCACCTTGAAGCGGTCGGCGGCGCGGCGGTAGCCGGCGAAGTAGAGCACGCGGCAGCCCGCGTCCTTGAGCGCCTTGCCGATCGAGAACAGCACCGCGTTGCCGAGGCCGCCGCCGACGAGGACGACGGTGCCGCCCTCGGGGATTTCCGTCGGCGCGCCGGTCGGGCCCATCACCACCACCGGCTCGCCGGGGCGGAGGAAGGCGCAGAGGTCCGACGATCCGCCCATTTCGAGGACGATCATCGCGAGTTCGCCCTTCTCCGCGTCGACCCACGCGCCGGTGAGCGCGACGCCCTCCATCGCGAGCAGGGTGTCGGCGGTTTCGCGCGCGTTGGCGGCGAAGTTCTGGAGGCGGAAGAACTGGCCGGGACGGAAGCGCCGCGCCGCGAGCGGCGCGTGCACCACCACTTCGACGATCGTCGGGGTGAGGCGTTCGACGCGCCGCACGGTGGCGCGGAGGTCGGCGTCGAGGCGCGCGAAGCGGGCCGCGGCGTCGCCGTCGCAGGGCGGCCGCTTCGCGAGGGTGCGGCCGATCACCGGCGCGCCCGCGCGCGCCGAGGCCATCGCCGCGACGACGTTGCCGGCGAAACCGGGGTGGAGGTCGCCGAAGAACGACACCGGCATCTCCGCCTCGGCGGCGTCGACCAGCACGTGCGGCCGCTCCGGCTTGACCGAGGGCTCGGGGCGGATCGCCGCGCCGGTTTCGTCGAGCGCCTGGAAGTGCTTGCCGTCGACCGCGAGGCCGCCGACGCCTTCGCGCGCGAGGGTGGTGTTGGGCACCGTGCCGGCGGCGACGATCACCGTGCGCGCCGGGATCGACGCCTGGCGTCCGTCGGCGGCGTGGCTGACCTGAAGGGTTTCGGCCCAGCCGTGGGCGTCGGAATGCACCGCCACCGGCGACCATTCCTCGGCGACCGAGATGCCCTCTTCGAGCGCCTTGGTGATTTCCTCGTGGTTGTTGCGGTAGGCCGGGGAGTCGGTGAGCTTGCGGCGGTAGACCAGCGTCGCGCCGCCCCAGCCGCGCAGCAGTTCCAGCACCTTCGGCGTTTCGCCGGTGCGCGCGGCGCGGTCCTTCTCGGCGCGGATCGCGCGGGCGTGGGCGAGGAACTCCTCGGAAATCTCGCGTTCGCCCGCGCTCCACGCCGCCTCGACGGCGTCGCGGCCGCGCTCGGCGACGAGGGTTTCGTAACGGGCGAGGAACTTCTCCACCTGCACTGGATAGTAGGCGAGCGCCTCGGTGCAGGCGTCGATCGCGGTGAGGCCGCCGCCGATCACCGCCACCGGCAGGCGCACCTGCAAATTCGCCACCGAGCGCGGGTGCGCCGCGCCGGTGAGCTGCAACGCCATCAGGAAATCCGAGGCCTGGCGGACGCCGGGCTTGAGCTTGCCGGTCATCGGCACCAGCGTCGGCTTGCCCGCACCGAGGCAGAGCGCGACGTGGTCGAAGCCGTAGGCCTTGGCATCGGCGAAGTCGAGGGTCGAGCCGAAGCGCACCCCGCCGTACATCCGGAAGCGCCGGTCGCGTTCGAGGATCAGGCGGATCACGGTGAGGAAGTTCTTGTCCCAGCGCACCGTGATGCCGTACTCGGCGACGCCGCCGAACCCGGCGGTGACGCGGGTATCGAGGTCGCGCCAGAGTTCCGCGACGTCGCGGATCGGGCGGAACGGCACCGCGTTGCCCGCCGCGTCGACGCCCGAGAGGTTGGGGTCGAGCGGTTCGATCTTGAGACCGTCGACCGCCGCCACCGCGTGGCCCTCGCGCAGCAGGCGCTGGGCGAGGCTGTAGCCCGCCGGGCCGAGGCCCGCGACCAGCACCGCGTAGCCGCTTTCCGGCGCGGGCAAGGGCGCGCGCAGCGAGAACGGGTTCCAGCGCGTCGTCAGCGCGTAGATCTCGAAGCCCCACGGCAGGCCGAGCACGTCCTTGAGCACGCGGGTTTCGATCTCGGGGATGTTGACCGGGTCGCGCATCTGGTTCTGGTAGACGCAGGCGACCATGCAGTCGTTGCAGATGCGGTGGCCGGTGCCAGCGCACAGCGGGTTGTCGACCGCGACGATGCCGAGCGCGGCGGCGGCGTGGCCGTCGCGCTTCGCCGCGATCATCTCGGAGATGCGTTCCTCGAGCGGGCAGCCCGCCATCCGGCGGCCGAGCGGGTTGACCGCGGTCGTCCCGGTCGCCTTGTCGGGCATTCCCTTGGAGCAACTGTCCTTGCCCTGCTTGTGGCAGGTGATGCAGTAGTTTGCCTGATCGGCGGCGACGGCGCGGTCCGCGCCCGCGTCGGTGAGCGAGAAGCCCGCGCGCCGCCGCCACGCGGCGGGCGGCGCTTCCTTGAGCGGCACCGCGCCGTCGCGCGCGACGGTCGGCACCAGTTCCAGCGGGTCGTGCTTGCCGGGGTGGTTGAACAGCACGCCGCGGTGGTGGGCGCGGCGGCCCTCGGGGGTCTGGCTCGCCCACGCGGCGAAGCGCGCGAACAGGTCGAGGTCGTCGGCGTGCGCCTCGGCGTCGTCGAGCCACGCCATCACGGTTTCGGCGAAGGCGAGTTCGCCGAAGCGGCCGCCGAGCTTCTTCGCCACCGCGAGGGTGAGCGCCACCCCGTCCATCTCCGCCACCGCGGCAGGCCCGTAAGCCTTGAGCGCGCGGCGCTGCACGAACAGCCGCTTGGCCGCGCCGAGCGGCGCGAGCGCCTCCGCCTCGGCGCGCAACGCGGCGAGTTCGGCGGCGACGCCGAAGAGTTCGCCGACGAAGGCGTCGAATGCGGGCGCGAGGCGCAGCAGCAGCTCGGCCTCCGCCTTCGCGCCGAGGGCGTCGGGCGCGGCGCGCGCGGCGCGGAGCGCGGCGGCGGTGTCGGGATCGAGGAAGTCGAGGAAGGCGGCGTCGAGGCGAACGAGGCCGTCGCGCGCGTAGAGGTCATCGAAGCCGAGGCCGAAACCGAGGCTGAGAGACGGGCCGATAGCGGTGTCCAAGGAAAAACCCACGAAATGTCATCACGCGAAGAAAAAACCCATCGCACACAATTGGACCCGCAACGGGTGTGGTGCAAGTCCGGATCGCCGGGTTGCTTTTTGCGCGCGGGGACGCGATCTCAAAAGCGGATACCCGCCGCGCCCCGGGCCGGTTAGGATGCCATCCCCGATTGCGAAGCAGGAGACCCGCCGATGCCCGACGCCCGAACCCCCGCCGCGAGCCCCGAGGCGCTGTTCTTCGCCCCGTCCGGCCTCGATCAGGCCGCCGCCGCGCGCATCGTCGCCGACGCGCTCGCGGGCTGCGACGACGGCGAACTCTTCCTCGAAGCGCGCCGCTCCGAGGCGGTGGCGCTCGACGACGGCGTGGTCAAGACCGCGACCTACGACCAGAGCATGGGCTTCGGCCTGCGCGCGGTGGCGGGCGAGGCGACCGGCTACGCCCACGCGGAAGGCTTCGACGAGGCGCTGCTGAAGCGTGCCGCGCAGACCGTGCAGGCGGCGCGCGGTGGCCATTCCGGCAGCCTCGCGGTCGCGCCGGGCAAGACCAACCGCCACCTCTACGGCGAGATCAACCCGGTCGAGGACCTCGACTTCGCCGCCAAGGTGGCGATCCTCAAGGAGATCGACGCTTACGCCCGCGCCAAGGACCCGGCGGTGCGCCAGGTGATGGCCTCGCTCGCGGCGAGTTGGCAGGCGGTGGCGGTGCTGCGCGCCGACGGCTCGCTCGCCTTCGACGTCCGCCCGCTGGTGCGGGTCAACGTCTCGGTGATGATGGAGCGCGACGGTCGCCGCGAAACCGGCTCGTTCGGCTGCGGCGGACGCGAGGCCTACGACCGCTTCGTCACCCCCGACGCGTGGAAGCACGCGGTCGACGCGGCGGTGCGTCAGGCCGAGGTCAACCTCGCCTCGGTCGACGCCCCGGCGGGCGAGATGACCGTGGTGCTCGGCTCCGGCTGGCCCGGCATCCTCCTG
>QKGW01000197.1 GCA_003250275.1 Alphaproteobacteria bacterium | reverse complement strand
GAAGCCGAGGCTTTCGCGCTGGCTCAGCACCGCGATGCCGTGGTCGCCGAGGGTGCCGTTGACGAGGATCGCGTCGCCGGGCCGCGCGCGGTCGCCGCCGGTCGCGACGCCGGGCGGCACCCGGCCGATTCCGGCGGTGTTGATGAACACGCCGTCGCCCTTGCCGCGTTCGACCACCTTGGTGTCGCCGGTGACGATCGGCACCCCGGCGGCGCGGCTCGCCGCCGCCATCGAAAGCACGATGCGGCGCAGGTCGGCGAGCGGCAGGCCCTCTTCGAGGATGAACCCGGCGGAGAGCGCCACCGGCACCGCGCCCGCCATCGCGAGGTCGTTGACGGTGCCGTGCACCGCGAGCGAGCCGATGTCGCCGCCGGGGAAGAACAGCGGCGAGATCACGTAGCTGTCGGTGGTCATCACCATCCGCCCGGCCTCGACCGTAAATTCCGCCTGGTCGTTGCCCTGGCGCAGGTAGTCGTTGTCGAAGGCGGCGACGAACAGGCTGTCGATCAGCCGCGCCATCGCGCGCCCGCCGCTGCCGTGCGAGAGGTCGATGCGGCCGTTCTCCCAGTCGAGGTCCGGACCCGGATGCCGTGCACCGCTCATGCGCGCGCCCTCCCGCGGTTGCGCCCGTAGGCCCACTCGGCGGCGCACGCGCCCTCCGACGAGACCATGCACGCGCCGATCGGGGTTTCGGGGGTGCAGGCGGTGCCGAACAGGCGGCAGTCGGTTGGGCGCGCGCGGGCGCGGAGGATGTCCGCGCAGGCGCAGGCGGTCTTGGGCTCGGCGGGGGCGCTGGCGGCGGGGATCAGCGATTCCGCGTCCCACGCGGCGAATTCCGGGCGCAGGCACAGGGCGCTCTCGGGCATGTCGCCGAGGCCGCGCCAGGCGAAGCTCTCGCGAACCTCGAACACCCGCGCGATCAGGCCGAGGGCGATGGCGTTGCCCGCGGCGGTGACGCCGCGCGAGAACTGGTTCTCGATCTCGGCGCGGCCGTCGTTGGCCTGCCGCACCAGCATCAGGATCGCCTGGAGCACGTCGAGCGGCTCGAACCCGGCGACCACCACCGGCACGCCGTAGTCGCGCGGGAAGCGGGCGAAGGCGTCGCTGCCGGTGATCGTCGAGACGTGCGCCGGGCCGAGGATGCCGTCGAGCGACACCTCGGGCGCGTCGAGGATCGCGGCGATCGCGGGCGGGGTGAGAACGTGGTTGCAGATCACCGCGAAGTTGGCGAGGCCGCGCCGTTGCGCTTCGAGCACGACCACGGCAGTAGGCGGCGTGGTGGTCTCGAAGCCGACGGCGAAGAACACCACGCGCCGCTCCGGCAGGCTCTCGGCGAGGGCGAGAGCGTCGGCGGGGGAGTAGACGACGCGCACGTCCGCCCCCGCCGCCTTGGCGGTGAGCAGGCTGTCGCGCCGCGTGCCGGGGACGCGCAGCACGTCGCCGTAGGTGCACAGCGTCACGCCGGGCAGGGCGGCGACCGCGATCGCCGCGTCGACCCGCGCGGCGGGCAGCACGCACACCGGGCAGCCGGGGCCGTGCGCCATGCGGATCGCGGGCGGCAGCAGGTCCTCGATCGCGTAGCGCGCGATCGCGTGGGTGTGGCCGCCGCAGAACTCCATGAAGGTGTAGCCGCGTCCGGGCCGCACCTCGCGCGCGATCGCGGCGGCGAGGCGGCGCGCGAGGTCGCGGTCGCGGAACTCGTCGACGAAGCGCATCATTCCTCCGGCGCGGCGAGTTCGGCGAGCAGCGCGAGGGTTTCGCGCGCCCGCTCGGGGTCGACCTTGGAAAGCGCGAAGCCGACGTGGACGATCACGTAGTCGTCGCACGCGACGTCCTTGAGGAGCGCGAGCGAAACCTCCTTGCGCACGCCCGCGTGCTCGGCCAGCGCCATGCCCTCGGGGAGCAGCTCGACGATGCGCATGGGAATGGCGAGGCACATGGGCGGTCTCCGCTCCGGAAACTAGGCGTGGTGGTGATGGTGGTGATGGTGTTCGTGCGCGTGCGCCGAAACGCCCGGCGCCGGGCGCTCCGCCCGCCGCGCCGCGATCCAGTCGAGCCACGCCTCCATCCCCGCGCCGCTCTTCGCCGATACCAGGCTCACCGGCACCGCGGGCGCGAGCGCCGCGACCGCGCGGCGCGCGCGCTCGGGGTCGAACTCCTCGATGACCGGAAGAAGATCGGCCTTCGAGATCAGCACGCAGTCGGCGGTGCGGAAGATCACCGGATACTTCTCCGGCTTGTCGTCGCCCTCGGTGACCGAGAGCAGCACCACGTCGGCGTGCTGGCCGAGGGCGAACTCCGCCGGGCACACGAGGTTGCCGACGTTCTCGATGAAGAGCACGTCGAGACCGGCGATCGGCAGGTCGTCGAGGGCATGGTGGATCATCTGCGCGTCGAGGTGGCAGGCGCTGCCGGTGGTGATCTGCACCGCCGGAACCCCCTGGCGGCGGATGCGCTCGGCGTCGTTCTCGGTTTCGAGGTCGCCCTCGATCACCGCCACCTTGAGGCCGCGCGCGGCGAGTTCGCGGATCGTCGCTTCCAGCAGGCTGGTCTTGCCGCTGCCGGGCGAGGACATCAGGTTGAGCACCAGCACGCCCGCTTCGTCGAAGTGCGCGCGGTTGTGCGCGGCGAGGCGGTCGTTGGCGTCGAGGAGGTTCTGCTGCACCGCGAA
>QKGW01000224.1 GCA_003250275.1 Alphaproteobacteria bacterium | reverse complement strand
CGGAAGTCGCGCAGCGCCTGCGAGCCCTCGCGCTTGGACATCCCCTGCCCGCCCGGCCCGGTGATCAGCGGCAGGTGGCCGAAGGTCGGCACGGCGGCCCCCATCGCTTCGAACATCTGGATGTGCACGGCAGTATTGGTGACGTGATCCTCGCCGCGGATTACGTGGGTGACGCCGAAATCGACGTCGTCGATCGCGCTCGGCAGCATGTAGAGCCAGGTGCCGTCGGCGCGGCGCACCACCGGATCGGAAAGGTGCGCGCCGTGGTAGGCCTGATGCCCACGCACGAGGTCGTCCCACGCGGTCTCGCGGTGGTCGAGGACGAAGCGCCAGTGCGGCTTGCGGCCCTCGGCCTCGTAGGCGGCCTTCTGCGCGTCGGAAAGCGTCATCCCCTCGCGGTCGTAGACCGGCGGCAGACCCTTGGCGCGCTGGCGGCGGCGCTTGTATTCGAGTTCCTCGGGGGTTTCGTAGCAGGCGTACATCCGCCCCGCGGCGATGAGCCGGTCGCCGATCTCGGCGTAGCGGTCGAGGCGCACGGCCTGGCTCGCCTCCTCGTCCCACGCCAGCCCCAACCACGCGAGGTCGTCGCGGATGCCTTGGGCGAACTCGGGGGTCGAGCGCTCGGCGTCGGTGTCGTCCATGCGCAGCAGGAACGTGCCGCCGCCAGCCTTGGCGAACAGCCAGTTGATCAGCGCGGTGCGGGCGTTGCCGATGTGGAGATACCCGGTTGGGCTCGGCGCGAAGCGGACCTTCATTGTAAACCGACTAGTCCCTGAAGCCGTTGGTGATGGGATACCGCCGGTCCCGTCCGAACGCGAGGCGCGTGGTCTTGACCCCGGGCGGCGACTGCCGCCGCTTGTACTCCGCAATGTTGAGCAGGCGCCAGACCTTTTGCACCTCGGCGGCGTCGAAACCGGCCTCGACCACCCGCTCCGGCGACTGCTCGCCTTCGATCAGGTGCGCGAGGATGGCGTCGAGGCGCGGGTACGCCGGCAGGCTGTCCTCGTCCTTCTGGTCCGGGCGGAGTTCGGCGGTCGGCGGCTTGGTGATCACCCGCTCGGGCATCACCATCCCCTCGGGACCGAGCGCGCCTTGCGGGCGGTTGGCGTTGCGCCAGCGGCAGAGCGCGAACACCTCCATCTTGTAGACGTCCTTCAGCACCGAGAAGCCGCCGCACATGTCGCCGTAGAGCGTGGCGTAGCCGACGCTCATCTCCGACTTGTTGCCGGTGGAGAGCACCATCGGCCCGAGCTTGTTGGAGAGCGCCATCAGCGTCAGCCCACGGATGCGCGACTGGATGTTCTCTTCCGCCTCGTTCGGCGCGCGGCCGGCGAAGTGGGGTTCGAGCATCTCGCCGAACGCGCCCATCGCCGGGCCGATGTTGATTTCGTGGAGGGCGCAGCCGAGGTATTTCGCCACCAGTTCGGCGTCCTCGAGGCTGTCGCGGCTGGTGTAGGGCGACGGCATCATCACACAGGTCACCCGGTCCGCCCCGAGCGCGTCGGTGGCGAGCGCAGCGGCGAGGGCGCTGTCGATACCGCCCGAGAGGCCGAGAATGACGCCGGGGAAGCGGTTCTTCGCGATGTAGTCGCGCAGGCCCACCATCAGCGCCGAATAGAGCGATTCCCACGGGTCGATCGGCGGCGCGAGCGGCCCGGCGATGCCTTCCTCGGTGATCGTCACGCATTCGACCGCCTCGACCCACGCGGGCAGGCGCGCGACCTCGTCGCCGTCGGCGTCGAGCACGAACGACGCGCCGTCGAACACCAGTTCGTCCTGCCCGCCGACCTGATTGACGTAGACCAGCGGCAGCCCGGTGGAGGCGACGCGCGCGCGGGCGTGCTGCAGCCGCGTGCCGCGCTTGTCGGTTTCGAACGGCGAGCCGTTGGGGATCACGAGGATTTCTGCGCCGTGCGCGGCGAGCGCGTCGGCGACGTCGGCGTACCACATGTCCTCGCAGATCATGATGCCGATCTTGCGCCCGGCGATCTCCACCGGCTCCGGCAGCGGGCCGGGCACGAACACCCGCGCCTCGTCGAACACGCCGTAGTTGGGCAGGTGCACCTTGTCGACCTCGGCGAGGATGCGCCCCTCGGCGAGCACCACCGCGACGTTGGCCGAGGTGCGGATGCCGTCGCCCGACCGCGCGCGCGGCGCGCCGACGATCAGCGCCGGGCCGTCCGCGGTGAGCGGCGCGAGTTCTTCCAAGGCGCGGCCGACGCGGTCGAGGAACGCCGGACGCCGCACCAGATCCTCGGGCGGGTAGCCGGCGAGGCAGAGCTCGGTCGCGACGACGAGATCGGCGCCCTTGGCCTTGGCTTCGGCGTAGGCGTCGCGCACGCGCGCGGCGTTGGCGGCGACCGCGCCGACGGTCGGATTGATCTGTGCGAGAGCAATGGTGAACGACATCGAATGTCTCCGGTTTCCGCATCGCACCCTATGACCCGGCCCAGGTGATGTCAACGCGACCGCGATACCATATAGAACGGATGGTTTTGATATAGAGGGCGTAGGAAATTTCTGCGCCCTGCGCTATAATTTCTCATACTAAATTCATACTTTTGGATGGTTCGCCATGTCTGCCGAAGCGCGCTGCTGTTCCGAGACCGGTGGAGACCCGGGCGTCCACTGCCCGCTCAAGGCGCCGAACGCCCTGCTCGCCGACTTCATC
>QKGW01000042.1 GCA_003250275.1 Alphaproteobacteria bacterium | reverse complement strand
AAACCGCCGGTTGGGTCGCCGGACACAAAAAAGGACGGCGCCGGAAACCGGCGCCGCCCGATCGCGTCTTGGAGACAGATCTGGACGCTTACTTTTTAATGGTGCCGAGCGGAGTCACCGCTTGCGGTGCCTTCGCAGCATGGGAGGCGTAAATCGCCTGACGTCCCTGGGCAGTCCAAGTCACGGACGCCGCACCCGGAGCACTCACCACGACGTTGCGGATCGGTGCCTGCACCATCTGCACCGCCGCCGCGATGATCACCGCCAGGGGGATCTCGTTCAAGGCCGCCGCCGCGGGAGCCGCGGGAGCCGCGGGCTGCGCCTTCGGGGCGGCCTCAGATTTTCCCGGCGCGGCGGCCTTCTTCTTGACGAAGTAGCTGCCGACGAGCGAGGTCGCGAGCCAGATACCGACGAGAGCGGTCATGACCACTCCCATGCCCATCAGGCCACCGATCCACGCCGGGATCTCGTCCTTGGCCGCCTGAGCGACCTGCGCGACATCGGCAATCGCCGGGGCCGCATTGAGAAGCTGTTCGAATGCCATCGTTGATGACTCCATCGCATGTTTCCGGTTGGCGCGACGCCGCCAGGGACGGTGGGCATCCCTGACACGTCAACGCCGAAAATCCGTTCCGACTGTGGTCGGAGCGCGCCGAGCAAACGAGCGATGGACGCAGCCGCGAAGGAGAGGAGGACGGCTCCCGATCCTGCGGACACGAGGGGACCGGTGGGACGGGCCGAAATCGGCATCGCTCCGCAAAGGAGGCGTCTCGTCCCCGGCGTTTCGGCCTTTCGGCCGCACCGCCTTCGGTACCCGCTTCACCCGAGGTTTGTGGGAACCCCGGATGCCCCATACCCAGTTGAACGACGCGCGGTCGTCCGGTCACAAATGGCTGCGCGTTTGACGACGTTTCCGTCGTGGGGTGCCCCCACCCCCGCGCAAAACTCAACGCTATTCTAATATAAGTTCGGTACGGAGCGAGGGGGACACCCCCGCTCCGCGCCGGAACCCCTTAGCCCTTCGGCGCGAGGGTCGCGATGAAGTAACCGGCGATCACCGCCGTGCCGATCACACCGGCCACGTTCGGGCCCATGGCGTGCATCAGCAGGAAGTTCTGACGGTCGTGGCTCGCGCCGACCACCTGCGAAACGCGGGCAGCCATCGGCACGGCGGACACGCCGGCAGAACCGATCAGCGGGTTGATCGGGTTGGAGCGGTTGATGGTGGCGTTCATCAGCTTGGCCATGATCACGCCGGCGGCGGTGGCGACGCCGAACGCAACGATGCCCATGACCAGGATCTTCAGCGTGTCGAAACGCAGGAAGTTCTCGGCAGTCATGGTCGCGCCGACCGAGGTGCCGAGGAAGATGGTGGTCATGTTGATGATTTCGTTCTGCGCCGACTTGTTCAGACGCTCGCAGACGCCGCTCTCACGGATGAAGTTGCCGAGGAAGAGCATACCGAGCAGCGGCGCGGCCGGCGGGACCAGGAGAATGGTCAGCGCGCAGGACATCGCGGCGAAGATCAGCTTCTCGGCACGGCCGACCGGACGCAGCGACTTCATGCGGATACGCTTTTCCGCATGGGTGGTCAGAGCGTTCATGATCGGCGGCTGGATCATCGGCACCAGAGCCATGTACGAGTACGCAGCCACGGCCACCGCGCCCAGGAGGTGCGGAGCGAGCTTACCGGCAAGGAGAATGGTGGTCGGACCGTCGGCGCCGCCGATGATGCCGATGGTCGCCGATTCACCTTCGGTGAAGCCCATCGCGTAGTACGCGGTGAAGTAGGTCGCGGCCACGCCGAACTGAGCGGCACCGCCGAGGAGCAGGGTGCGCGGGTTCGCGATCAGCGGACCGAAGTCGGTCAGGGCGCCCACGCCGAGGAAGATGATCGGCGGGAACAGTTCGAGGTGAATGCCCTGCATGATGTAGTAGTAGAGACCGCCCGCGAGGGTGTGGCCGTCAGCGGTTTCGACCGGCGCGTTCCACATGTTCTCGCACGGCAGGTTCGCAAGGAACGCGCCGAAGGCGATCGGGACGAGCAGAAGCGGTTCGAATTCCTTGACCACGGCCAAGTAGAACATCACCGCGACCACCACCCACATCGCAATCATGCCGAGGTTGACACTGTCGAACCCCGTCAGATCGTTAATGAGTTGCATATCCATCGTAAGAAGACCTTATCCCTTGGTTACGCCATCATGGCTTGAGGCCATGTATTAGCCCAGGGTGCAGAGGACCTGGTTTTCGGAAACGGTGGCGCCCTGCGCGACATCGATCGACTTGACGGTACCGGCCACCGGAGCGGTGATCGGGGTTTCCATCTTCATCGCTTCGAGGATCATCAGCTCGTCGCCTTCCTTCACGGAAGCGCCGACCGAGGTGAGGATCTTGAACACGGAACCAGCCAGCGGGCAGGTCACGGCAGTCGCGCCAGCCGGGGTGGCAGCCGCAGCCGGAGCCGGAGCAGCGGCCGGAGCCGGGGCCGGAGCAGCAGCCGGGGCCGGAGCGGCGGCCGGGGCCGGGGCGGCAACCGGAGCCGGAGCGGCGGCGGCCGGAGCGGCGGCGGCGCCAACGACTTCAACGTCGACGTCGTAGGTCTTGCCTTCAACGGTGATCTTGAGCTTCGTCATTTCCAAATTATCCCTTCTTGACGGCGCTGAGGCCGGAGACGTCGCGCGGCGACTTTACCAAGTGCGACGAATAAATTGCTTCACGACCCTGGGTGGACCAGTTCGCGTTCGGGTGGGCCGGAGCGCTGATGGTGACGCTCCTGAGCGGCTGGTTCATGATCTGAGCCACCGCCGCGAGAATCGCCGCGAGCGGAAGACCCGACGCCGCCTGCGACGCTGCCGGGGCGGCAGCCGCAGCCGCTACCGGAGCTTTCGAGACGGCTTCAGTTTTTTTTGGCGGGTTCTTCAGGAAATACTGGGCGACCGCCGCGCTGACCCACCAGAGGCCGGTAAGCGCGATCATCACCACACCCATTCCCATCAGACCGCCAAGCCACGCGGGCGAAGCTTCCGCTCCGGCGGCGGCGACCTGCGCGACGTCCATGACGGACTGTGCAGCGTCAGCAAGTTGAACGTAGTCCATGCTCTTTTCTGTCTCCAAGAAGGCTTCCGGCAGATGCCGGGAGGCGGGATCCGCATCCCCCCTCCCGGCGAACCGGTTGCCCGATCCTTACAACGGAATGTTGCCGTGCTTCTTCGGCGGACGGGTTTCCCGCTTCGAGAGCAGGGTCCGCAGCGCCAAAGCCAGAGCAGCGCGCGAACGCGCCGGATTGATGACGTCGGTGATCTGAACCTTGCCAGCAGCCTGGTAGGGGTTCTGGAACTCCTTGGAGTACTCGGCGACCTTCTCGGCACGAGCCTTCGCCGGATCCTTGGCTTCCTTGATCTCCTTGCCGTAGAGCACGTTCACCGCGCCGTCGGCACCCATCACCGCGATTTCGGCGGTCGGCCAGGCGAACACCACGTCCGCGCCGAGCGAACCCGGGCACATCGCGAGGTAAGCGCCGCCGTAGGACTTACGCATGACCAGCGTAACCTTCGGCACGGTCGAAGCCGAGTACGCGAAGAGGAGCTTCGCGCCGTGACGGATGATGCCGCCGCGCTCCTGCTGCACGCCCGGGAGATAGCCGGGGGTGTCAACAAGGTTCACCAGCGGGATGTTGAACGCGTTGCAGAAGCGAATGAAGCGCGAGCCCTTGTCGGACGCATCGATATCGATGCAGCCCGCCTTGAACGCCGGCTGGTTCGCAATGATGCCGACCACGACGCCGCCGATGCGGGCCCAGCCAACGATCATGTTCTTGGCGAATTCCTTGTGAACTTCCAGGAAGTCGCCACCGTCGACGAGGCGCGCGATGATCGGGCGCACGTCCATCGGGGCCTTGTTGGTCTCGGGGATGAGGTTGTTCATCTCCGGATCGTCGGCCAGGACCAGCTCGTCGGTCAGATGGTGCGGCGGCTCTTCCATGTTGTTGGAAGGCAGGAACGACAGGATCTTCTGCGTGATGGCGATCGCGTCGCGATCGTCTTCCGCGATGAAGTGGACGTTACCGGAGACCGAGGCGTTCGCCTGGGCCGAGCCGATTTCCGCCATGGTGCAGACCTGGCCGGTGACGGCCTTGATCACGTCCGGACCGCAAATGAACATGTTCGCGGTGTTGCGGGTCATGATCAGGAAGTCCATGAGGGCCGGCGAGTACGCCGCACCGCCCGCGCACGGACCGGCGATGACCGCGATCTGCGGCACCACGCCCGAGGCGAGAACGTTGCGGTAGAACACGTCGCCGTAGCCGTTCAGGGAGTTGGTGGCTTCCTGAATGCGCGCCCCGCCGGAGTCGTTGATGCCGATGATCGGCATACCCGACTTCACCGCGAAGTCCTGCAGCTGCGAGATCTTGCGGGCGTGCATCGAGCCGAGCGAGCCGCCGGACACGGTGAAGTCCTGCGAGTACGCCGCGACCGGCTTGCCGCCGCAGTAACCGACGCCGGTGATCACACCGTCGCACGGAATGTCCTTGTCATCCATGCCGAAACCGCGGGTGTTGTGACGCACCAGCAGGCCGAACTCCTGGAAGGTCTCCGGCATGAACAGCAGGTCCAACCGCTCGCGGGCGGTCAGCTGACCCTTTTGGTGGCGCTTTTCGGCCTTGTCGAGGCCGCCGCCAGCGAGCGCCGTAGCACGGCGCTTCTCAAGTTCTTCGAGGACTTCTTTTGCTATCGCCATTGGCTTACCGATTTCCGATAATTTCAAGACTGGGGCGGCATATGTATCATTGTTCTTTGCCACGAACCAGTCTCGTGTGACACCAGGGATTCATGCACCGTCTCGCGCGCATCCCCTTGCTCTCGCAAAGAAAAAACGCACCGGTCCCGCCAAGAGCGGCGGGTTTGGCGACCTGCGTTTCGTGCAGATCGAACCGTTCGCGGCGCGGCGCATTCCGCAAAACGGCTGTATTCACGGGAAACCGCGACCGATGAGAAATCGGCCCGAAAATAGGACCGGCGGATCGCGGTGAAGAAATGGGAAAACACGACGGAAAAGGAGGCAGGGACGGCTCCCATCGCGGCCGAAATCGGCGACACGACTGGCGTCGCCGCGCTCCGGACCCCCATCCGGTGCACGGCCTCGCTGATGGAGGCCCCCATAAGCGGAGCCCCGACGCACCCGATGGTCACAGGCATTGTCGAGCCAGCCCCTGCTGCTTGGCACGAGGCGTTCCTCCCCAGGAGCCGCCTCGCGCTTTTCAATTCGAGGCAGGCGTCTACCATGAAACGGGGCGCTTAGCAATTTTATCCGTAAGGATGGGGCAGCGGGACTGACCAAATTTCGTAACCTTTGCCCGCGCAATCGTTGCGAATCCGAGGCTTGCCGGGGCTTTACCGAGATTTGCAGGAAACCCTTCCGGGCACCCCCTCGGGGGAGCGAAACGACTTGCGGCAAACCGCCAGCCTCCCCGCTCGGGGAGGATTCGCGGCAGCGCCGCCGCCGCGTCGGCGATGCCCCGGCCATGATCGTGGTTGCGCCGCCGCGCGCGATCGCATACCCCTATCCGGCTACGCGAAGACAATCAGGAGCGAACCCGCCGCCATGATGATCCTGCGGCACACCGACGAGGTTCCGGCGCACCTGCGCCAGGGCGTGGTGGCGATCGGCAATTTCGACGGCGTCCACCGTGGGCACCGGGCGGTGCTCGCGACCGCGCGCGCGCTTGCCGAGGCCGAGGACCGGCCGATGGGGGTGCTCACCTTCGAGCCCCACCCGCGCAGCGTCTTTCAGCCCGAGATCGCACCGTTCCGCCTCACCCCGTTCCGGGTCAAGGCGCGCCTGCTCGCCGAGATCGGCGTCGACTTCCTCTACAACCAGGGCTTCGACCTCGCCTACGCGCAGACCACCGCGGACGAGTTCATCCACAACACCCTGATCCGCACCCTCGACGTCCACCACATCGTCGTCGGCCACGACTACGCCTTCGGCAAGGGGCGCACCGGCACCACGGATTCGCTCCGCCGCGCCGGCGCGGCGATGGGCTTCGGCGTCACCGAGCTCGCCGCGATCACCGCGCGCTCGGGGGTGATCCTCTCCTCCACCGCGGCGCGCGACGCGATCCGCGAGGGCCGGATGGGCGACGCCACGGCGATCCTCGGGCGGACCTGGGAGATCGAGGGACCGGTCGAGCACGGCGCCGCGCGCGGCCGCACGATCGGCTTCCCCACCGCCAACGTCGCCCTCACCGACACCCTGCGGCCGCGCCCCGGCGTCTACGCGGTGAAGGTGCGGATCGACGACGGCTCCACCATCTATCACGGCGTCGCCAACTGCGGCCGCCGCCCGACCTTCGACGGCAAGGGCACGGTGCTGGAAGTGCATCTGTTCGATTTCGCCGAAAGTCTTTATGATCGCCGCCTCCATGTGGCCTTCGCGCGGTTTCTGCGCGACGAGCGGAAGTTCGACGGCGCCGACGCGCTCAAGCGTCAGATCGTCGACGACGCCGAGGCCGCGCGCCGGTACCTGCAAGAAACCGCCTGAAACGAAGAGCGTATGACCGAAATGTCCGTCGACACCAAATCGACCGTTTTCCTGCCCACCACCGGATTCGGAATGAAGGCGGGCCTGCCCAACCTCGAACCGAAGCTCCTCGAGCGCTGGGCCGCCATCGACCTCGAAGGCCGCCTGCGCAAGGCGGGGGCGGAGCGCGAGCCGTTCATTCTCCACGACGGCCCGCCCTACGCGAACGGCAACCTCCACATCGGCCACGCGCTCAACAAGATTCTCAAGGACGTGATCGTCAAGAGCCAGCAGATGATGGGCAAGGACGCCCGTTACGTGCCGGGCTGGGACTGCCACGGTCTGCCGATCGAATGGAAGATCGAGGAGAAGTACCGCGCCGCGGGCAAGGACAAGGACGCCGTGCCGGTGGTCGAGTTCCGCAAGGAATGCCGCGACTTCGCCGCGCACTGGATCGACGTGCAGCGCGAGGAGTTCAAGCGTCTCGGCGTCGGCGGCGACTGGGCCAACCCCTACACCACGATGACCTACGCCGCCGAGGCGCGCATCGTCGCCGAGCTCGGCCGCTTCCTCCTCAACGGCGGGCTCTACAAGGGCGCGAAGCCGGTGCTCTGGTCGGTGGTCGAAAAGACCGCGCTCGCCGAGGCCGAGGTCGAATACCACGACCACACCTCGACGATGATCTGGGTACGCTTCCCAGTGGTCGCGACCGAGGTCGCCGCGCTCGAAGATGCTTCGGTGGTGATCTGGACGACCACGCCGTGGACGATGCCGGGCAACCGCGCGATCGGCTACGGCGCCGATTTCACCTACTGCGTGATCGAGGTCAAGGCCGCCGACGGGATGAGCCTCGCCCGCCCGGGCGAGCGCATCGTCGCGCTCAAGGAACTCGTCGGAGCGCTCGCCGCCGAGGCGAAGATCACCGACTACGAGGTGGTCGCCGAAATCCCCGGCGCCGACCTCAAGGGCACGATCTGCCGCCATCCGTGGCGCGGCCAGGGCTACGATTTCGACGTGCCGCTGCTCGCCGGCGATTTCGTCACCACCGACGCCGGCACCGGCTTCGTCCACATCGCGCCGGGCCACGGCGAGGACGACTGGAAGCTCGGCGTCGCCAACGGCATCGCGGTGCCCGACACGGTCGGCGACGACGGCACCTACCTGCCGCACGTGCCGATGTTCGCGGGCAAGCACGTGTTCAAGGTCGCGCCCGAGATCATCAAGGCGATGACCCAGGCGGACGCGCTGCTCGCCACCGGCAAGCTGGTGCACAGCTACCCGCACTCGTGGCGCTCGAAGGCGCCGCTGATCTTCCGCAACACGCCGCAGTGGTTCATCTCGATGGAGACGAACGACCTGCGCGCCAAGGCGCTCAAGGCGATCGACGACACCCGCTGGGTGCCGGCGCAGGGGCGCAACCGCATCCGCGCGATGGTCGAGGGCCGGCCGGACTGGTGCGTCTCGCGCCAGCGCGCCTGGGGCGTGCCGATCGCGGTGTTCGTCGACAAGCGCACCGGCGAGCCGCTGCGCGACGCCAAGGTGATGGATCGGATCGTCGCCGCGGTGAAGGAAGAAGGCGCGGACGTGTGGTTCACCGCCCCGTCCGAGCGCTTCCTCGCGCCCGAGCACGACGCCGCGAACTACGACAAGGTCACCGACATTCTCGACGTGTGGTTCGATTCGGGCTGCACCCACGCCTTCGTGCTCGAAGACCGCAACGACCTCACCTGGCCCGCCGCGCTCTACCTCGAAGGCTCGGACCAGCATCGCGGCTGGTTCCAGAGCTCGCTGCTGGAGAGCTGCGGCACGCGCGGCCGCGCGCCCTACGACTCGGTGCTGACCCACGGCTTCGTCCTCGACGAGCAGGGCCGCAAGATGTCGAAGTCGCTCGGCAACGTCGTTGCGCCGCAGGACGTCACCAACCAGATGGGCGCGGATATCCTCCGCCTCTGGGTGATCGGCTCCGACTACACCGAGGATCTGCGCATCGGCAAGGAGATCCTCACCCGCACCACCGACGTCTACCGCCGCCTGCGCAACACCCTGCGCTACCTCCTCGGCAACCTCTCGGGGTTCTCGGCGGAGGAGAAGCTGCCGGTCGCGGAGATGCCGGAACTCGAACGCTGGGTGCTGCACCGCCTCGCCGAACTCGACGCGGCGATGCGCGAATGCTGCAACGAGACCTTCGCGTTCCATGAGCTGTTCCAGGAGGTCCACAACTTCTGCGCCATCGACCTCTCGGCGTTCTACTTCGACATCCGCAAGGACGTGCTCTACTGCGACCCGAAGGACAGCGTCCGCCGCCGCGCCGCGCGCACCGTGCTCGACACCGTGTTCGAGACCCTGGTCGCGTGGCTCGCGCCGTTCGTCTGCTTCACCGCCGAGGAAGCGTGGATGGCCCGCCATCCCGAGACCGACGCCTCGGTGCACGAGCAGCAGTTCCCGGCGATTCCCGCCGCGTGGCGCGACGACGCCCTCGCGGCGCGCTGGGAGCAGGTGCGCGACGTGCGCCGCGTGATCACCGGAGCCCTCGAAAAGGAACGCGCGGCGAAGCGCATCGGTTCGTCGCTGCAGGCCGCGCCGGTGGTGCACGTCACCCCCGAGATCGCGGCGCTCTGCGCCGATCTCCCGATGGCCGATCTCTGCATCACCTCGGACCTGGTGCTCTCCACCGACCCCGCCCCCGCCGACGCCTTCGTCCTCGACGAAGTGCCGGGCGTCGCGGTGGTGCCGGTGCCCGCCTCGGGCGAGAAGTGCCAGCGCTGCTGGAAGGTGCTGCCCGACGTCGGCAGCCACGCCCACGAGGGCGTGTGCGGCCGCTGCTCGGATGCGATCGACGCCTGGCAGGCGACCGCCTGATCATGCGCCGCGGCCTCCTCATCGCCGCCGCCGTGCTGGTCCTCGACCAGATCAGCAAGGCGGCGATCCTCGACCTGATGGCGCCGCCGCGGGCGATCGAGGTGCTGCCGGTGTTCAACATCGTGCTGGCGATGAACCGCGGCGTGAGCTTCTCGCTGTTCGCCGGGCACGCCAACGCGCCGCTGCTGCTCTCCGCCGTGGCGGTGGTGCTGGTCGCGGCGCTGCTGTGGTGGCTCAAGACCGCGACCCATCCCCTCACCCGCACCGCGATCGGCCTGGTGATCGGCGGCGCGGTGGGCAACCTCGTCGACCGCGTGCGCTACGGCGCGGTCGTCGACTTCCTCGACGTGCATTGGGGCGACTGGCACTGGCCGGCCTTCAACGTCGCCGATTCCGCAATTACCATCGGCGCACTGCTGCTGATGCTCGATGCCTTGTTCTCCCGCCCCCAATCAAGGTAAGATGCCGCCACCATGACCAGAACCGTGCCGCATAACCGTTCCCGTTCCGTCGCCGTGCGCGTCGGGCTCGTGCTGCTCGCGGGCGCGGCGCTCAGCGCCTGCGGCGACATCAAGCAGCAGCTCGGCTTCAACCGCGAATCGCCGGACGAGTTCACCGTCCTTCAGCGCGCGCCGCTGTCGGTTCCGCCCGATTTCGCGCTGCGCCCGCCGCAGCCCGGCGCGGTGCGCCCGCAGGAAGGCTCGGAGAAGGACCGCGCGCGCGACGCGCTGCTCGGCCGCTCGGCGCAGAACCCCAAGGTTTACGCCCGCGAGCTCGCCGCCAACACCCGCCTC
>QKGW01000474.1 GCA_003250275.1 Alphaproteobacteria bacterium | reverse complement strand
TGGCGGTCGACGTGGGCGCGGGTGAGCTGCTCGGCCTTCGCCGCCTCGCCCTCGCGCACCGCGCCGACGATCGCCTCGTGCTCGCCCCAGGACGCCTCGATCCGCCCCGGACTCGCGAGCTGCAGCCGCCGCCACGGCTTGAGCAGGCGGCGCACCGCAATCGTCTGCTCGATCAGGATGTCGTTGCGGCACCCTTCCATCAGCAGGCGGTGGAAGATCATGTCGGCGGCGTCGTAACGGTCGACGTCGCCCGCCTCCGCCGGAGCGCGGCAGCGCCGGTGCGCGTCGCGCAGGGCGAGGCGTTCCTCGGCGGTCATCCGCAGCGCCGCGTAGTAGGCGCACAGGCCTTCGAGCCCGGCGAGCGCCTCGAAGCGCTGCGCCATCACCTCCTCGGTGATCCCCGCCACCGCCGCGCCGCGCCGCGGCCGCAACTCCACCAGACCCGACACCGCCAGCCGGTTCAGCGCCTCGCGCACCGGGGTGCGCGACGTGCCGAAGCGCGTGGCGAGGCTCCCCTCGTCGAGGTGCAGGCCCGGCGCAAGCTCGCCGAGAACGATCTCCTTTTCGAGGATGGCGCTCACCTGATCGGCGAGGGACACGGGGCACTCTCCTATAACTGCGGACGAACAACATCAATCGCCGCTGATTTAACGGTCTGCCGCAGAAATGCAAGGGTGTCCAGGAAATCGTGGATTGCGGCGGGCCGCCCCGCCGCCAACCTACGAGGGCAGGTCGCCGCCGAGGTTTTCGCCGTCTCCGGCCCATTCGGGCTGGGCGAGCCGGCCATCGCGGCGGGCGCGCAGGCGCGAGGCGTCGAGGGCGCGGGCGAGGTTCTTCTCGGTCACCGCCGCGAGCCGCCCCTGGCCGTGGATCTGATACATCCCCACCGCGTTGCGGAACGCCGCCGCCGCGTCGTCGAACAGCGCCGCGCTGTCGCGCCGCTTGGCGAGGAGGAACAGCGCCGAGCCGAGATTGTTCTGCGACGCCGCCCAGAGCAGCGGCACCGCCTCCTCGCTGCGCACGTCGAGGGTGGCGCGGATCAGCTCGACCGCGCGTTCGAGCGCGGGCGCGCTGCCGAGCTGATCGCCGAACACCTGGAGCACCTGCGCCAGCGCCGAGACCACCTCGGCCCAGCGCTGCGGCAGGTCGGCGCGGGTGAACACCCCGGTCGCCTGCTGATAGTGGGCGAGCGCCGCCTTGAAGTGCGCCTCGTCGCCGCTCGCGAGCGCCTGACGGTAGGCGATCAGGCCGAGGCGTTCGTGCAGCAGCGCCCATTCGAACGGGCGTTCCTCGCGCCGCACCCCTTCGAGGGCGAGGCGCAGGGTTTCGGCGGCGGCGTCCCACGGCGTGCCCTCGGGCGGCGGCTCGGCGGCGGGAGCGCGCTCGGCGCGGGCGCATTCGAGCAGCGCGCGGCCAACGAACACGTCGGCCCAATCGCCGCGCGCGGCGCGCGGCAGGCGGCGGCCCGCGTCCTCGAAGGCGCGTGCGATGTCGTCCCACAGGGTTTCCGGCAGCCCTTCCGCCCCGGCGATCTGCGACGCGGCGCACGCCCAGGCGACGAGCGCGGCGGCCTGCTCGGCGGCGGCGAAGCCCGAGACCGCGCGCTTCAGCCCTTCCGCGGCGGCGGCGACGTCTTCCGCGAGCGGTGCGTAAAGGTTGCCGCCGCGGCGCACCCCCTCGGCAAGCGGCGCGGCGGCGGTCATCGCGCGCAGCAGCGCGGCGAGCGGCTCGGGCAGGGCTTCGAGCGGCACGTGCACGGCGGCGACCGGCGGCACCCGCCCGAGGCGCAGTTCGTGCTGCGCGGGCTGCGCGGTGGCATGGACTTCGAGCAGCCGTCCGATGGTCTCGACCCGGCCCCACACCAGCACGTCGCCGCCCGCCTTGGCGAGCAGCGCCTGCGCGGCGCGCGCGGCGGTCTGGCGCGCGGCCTCGGGGTCCTTGATCTCGTCGGGCCAGGCAACGGCGTCGTCGACGCGGCGGACCAGCGCGCCGGGGATGAGGTTGAGCGCCTGCACCACCTCCTCGACGATGGTGCTTTCCACCGCCGGCATGTCGGAGAAGCGCGCGACGATCACCCGCAGCGGCCCGGCGTTCTGCGCCTCGGGCTCGGCGGCGGCGGACCCGCCGCGGCGGCCGAACAGCCGCGTCAGCAGCCCGGCGCGGGGGGCGTCGCGGCGCGCGGCGAGCGGAACCTCGGGCTCGGGCGGCGCAGCGGCGGAGGCGGCGGGCGCGGGCGGCGCCTCGGCGGAAAGCGCGGCGCGCGCGAGGCGCTCGTCGGCGTCGCGGAGGCGCTGCACCAGCTTGGTCATCACCAGAAAGGAAAGATCGGCATCGCTCTGGAGGCGGTCGAGGAACGCGGCGCGCGGGATCACCGTGAGCGTGGTTTCGCCCTCGGCGAGCGCCGAGGCGCTGCGCGCGGTGCCGTCGAGGATACCCATCTCGCCGAACAACTCGCCGCGCGCGAGCGTGGCGAGAACGACGCTGCCGCCGATCCCCGCCTTGATCAGACGCACCCGCCCCCGCTCCACACGGAACACCGCGAGGCTGTCGTCGCCCTCGCGGAAAATCACGTCGCCGTCACGGAACTGCCGCGTCGCTTCCTTCACCATACCGCCCCTGCCAAGCTACCCGCCAAGCGTTAACACACGCCGCCCGTTTCCGAAAGCGACGAGCGACACAGGGGG
>QKGW01000126.1 GCA_003250275.1 Alphaproteobacteria bacterium | reverse complement strand
GGCGCGGTCCTTGATCTCGTCCAACATTCCGTTCGTCTCCCCACCACTCATGCACAGCGGAAGCGCGGGCGCGCCTCCGAAACCTTCAGAACGCCCACACCGGCGAGGGCATCCGCACCGCGACGAACGCCGCCGCCGCTGCGATCGCGACGCCGTAGGGCACGCCCTTGGCGAGCAGGGACTTCGGCACCCACGCGGGGGCTTCGCTCCGTTCCTGCAGGCGACGCGCGATCCGCTGTGCGGGCATGAGCACCAGCAACACGACGAGGCCGGAAAGCGCCATCGCCACCAGCATCGGCACCATGTTGTCCATCCCGAGCCAGAGCGCGCACGCGGCGAGGAGCTTGACGTCGCCGCCGCCCATCATCCGGAACGCGAACAGCCCGCCGCCGACCACCAGCACCGCCCCCGCCGCCGCAAGGTGCCAGAGCACCGGCACGCCGGGGACGAGGCTCGCGGGCACCGCGAACAGCGCCGCGATCGCGCCGCAGAGCAGATTGGGAATCCGCATCATCATGACGTCGTATGCCGCCGCGAGCGCCAGCAACGCGAGGAACGCCGCGAGCAGGATCATCGCGCCCCCACCCCGCCGGCGGCGGGCGCCGCGCTGACGCGCTTGAGGCTGGAGAGCATCTGAAGGTTCCTCGCGGCCTTCTCCTGATACGCCGGGCTTGCCTCCATCGCGCGGAGGAAATACGCCTCCGCGTGGCTGAGGTCGCCGCGCAGGAAGGCGACGTAGCCGACGTTGTTGAGGGTCATCGCCAGGTCCTTGTCCTCGACCCCGGTCATCGCCTCGGCGTAACGGCCCTGGAAAGCGAGCGCGAGACGCAGGTTCTCGCGCGCCGTGGTCATCCCCGGCGCGACCGCGAGCGCGGTCTGGAAGCGGTCGGAGGCGCCGGCGTAGTCCTTGCGCGCCATGTACGACATGCCCCAGTTGTTCGCCACCGTCGCCTTCGCGCCTGCGGGCGCGGCGTCGGCGGCATGGGTGTAGGCGGCGTCGGCGGCCTTCCAGTCACGCGCGCGGTCGTGGCGGTAGCCGAGGGCGTTCCATGCGCGCCACAGCCTCGGCTCGGCCTCCACCGCGCCGGTCAGCGCCGCGGTCGCTTCGTCGAAGCGCGCGAGTTCGAGCAGCACCACGCCCTTGCCCTGCAGCGCCTCGGCGGCGAGACCGGCGTTCGCGCCCTGCGCCGCCGCGATCGCGGCATCGAACTCGGGCAGCGCCGCCTCGCGTTCGCCGGACCCGGAGAAGCTGCGCGCCAGCCCGAGGTGCGCGGCGGGGTCCTTCGCATCGGCCTCCACCGCCTTGGTGAACAGCACGGTGGCGCGCGGATAGTCCCGATGATCGAGCTGGGCCTGGGCCTCGGCGATCAACGCGCGCTGGTTCGCGGCATCGGACGCCGCCGTCGGCTTCGCCGGTTCGGTGGCGGTGCACGCAGCCACCCCGAACGCCAACGCGGCGATCACGCCCCATTTCGCCAAGACCCGGCTTTGCTTCATGACTGCGCTCCCCGTTTCAACAACGCCGCATCGAACCCGAGCAGGTCTCCGCCGAGACGCAGACGGACGTCGCAGCGCTGGTCGTCGGTTTCGATCAGATCGACCGGACGCGGCAGGCGCGCCGCCACCCGTTCGGCGGCGGCGCGGAAGTTCGGCCGATAGGTCAGCTCGGAGGACTGGTAGCGGAAATGATCGGCGTTGTTCAGCGACGCGCGCGGCAGCCCCTCGCCGCCGAGGTAGCGGGCGAGGCGCGCCGCCATGCGGCTGCGCCCGGCGCCGTTGGCGACCTCGAAGCTGAACGTCGACGGCGGCGCGACGGCGGGCGTCGCGGCGGCGGGTTCCGGAGCGGGCTCGGACTGCGGCACGGCCACGGCGACCCGAACGGGTGCGGGCTCCTCCACCGGCGCGGCTTCGGCGACCGGCGTCACCTCCGCGGCGGACGAAACCCGCGCGATCTCCGGCACCGGCGCAGAGGCCGCAACCGGCACGACGATCGGCGTCACCTCGGCGGCGGACGAACCCCGTACGATCGCCGGCATCGGCGCGGCTTCGGCAACCTGGACCAGGACGGGTTCTTCGCCGGGCGCGACTTCCGTAATCCGCACCGGGTCCGCCGCAGGCGCGACGACCGCTTCGATCGCCGGTTCGGCGTCGTTCCGCGGAATCACCGCGACGATGGGCGCGTTCGCCGGTTCGGCGACTGCGGCGACGCGCACCGGGGCGGCTTCCGGAGCAAGCTCCGCGACCGGCGCGGGGGCGATCACCGGACGCGGCGCAACGTCGACGGCGGGGGTGGCAATCGGCGGCAGTTCGGTGGTGCTGCGCGCGGTGTACGCGACCGCAAGGTCCGCCGCCGCGACGTCACGAAGTTGCTCCGGCACCGAGGCGACCTGGACGTGCGCGACCTGTTCGGCCTCGCTCGCCGCCTCGGTGCGCGTCACCAGCGTCTGGATCGTCGGCGTGGTGCGCTCGACCCAGGCATTGCCGGCGGACGCCGCCGTCTTGCGATCGTCGTTTCGCTGCGGCATCGCGCCGCGCGCCACCGCGCCGCCGACCTGATAGCGCACCTTCGCGAGATTGGCCTTCGCGGTCGCGGCCTCGGCGTCCGAGCCTTCGGCGCGGGCGAGCATCGTTTCGGCCTCGGCCTTGTGTCCCTGGCGCAGCAGCGAAAGGCCGTAGTTGTTGAGGGTCTGCGTCGAGTTCGGATCGATCGCGAGGCTGCGGTTGTAATACTCGCGCGCGACGTCGAAGCGGTGCAGCTGGTCGTAGGCGACCGCGAGGGCGTTCAGCACCTCGACCGAATCCGGCGTCTCCTTGAGCGCGAGCCTCAGATCGTCGAGCGCGAGGCCGATGCGGCCCTGGCGCAGGTTCTCGACGCCGCGCTGATGATAGTCGCCGGACGCGAGGGTGCGCGCCTCGCCGTTGATCGAGTAGACCGGCTTGCCGTCCATGCTCTCGGAACAGCCGACGAGCAGAACCCCGGCAACCGCGAGCGCACCCCAGGACACACCACCGAGCAAGCGAAACGACTTGAAAACGACCGGACGTTCCATCGCAGACCTCATTCGGCTAGCCCCTTGAGGGCGTGCAGGATCGCAACGACTGCCGGAGAGACCATCACGATCAGGACCGGCGGCAGAGTGAACATGATCGCGGCCAGGGCGAGCTTGACCGGCAGCTTGTTGGCCTTCTCCTCGGCGCGCATCAGACGCTTGTTGCGCATCTCGCTGGAATAGACGCGGATCGCTTCGGCGACGCTGGTGCCGTAGCGGTCCGACTGCGAGAGCACCGCGACGAACGCTTTGACGTCGAGCACGTTGACCCGGCGGGCGAAGTCGCGCAGCACGTCGAGGCGCGCCTTGCCGGCACGAAGTTCCCAGCCGCAGAGGTCGAGTTCTTCGGCGATCACCGGGTGGCTAAGGCGGATTTCCTGCGACACGCGATCGAGCGCCGCATCGAGGCCGAGACCCGCCTCGACGCAGACCAGGAGCATGTCGAGGGTATCGGGAAAGCCGTCGCGCACCGCCTCCTCGCGATACTGCGCCTCGCGCTCCACCCACAGCGCCGGAGCATAGAAGCCAAAGACGATGAGGAGGCTCATCAGCAGCAGGAAGGTGGAGGTCTCGATGTTGCGGGAGAGCAGCGGGAACACCAAGCCGAGGGTGATCGGCACGATCAGACCCATCACCACGCGGACGGCGTAGTAGTTGCGCACCGCGGACGGGCGGCGGTAGCCCGCGCGCACCAGCTTCTCGCGGGCGCGCGAGAATTCCTTCTCATCCTGCGGCGTCCAGTATTTATCGAGCTGCTGGAAACGCCGCTGCCGGTCCGCCCCCGTGTTCGGCAGGGCGCTCATGTCCATGCCCGAGGATCGGGGGCCGCCCTGGGCGAGACGCCGCGCCACCGAATCACGCCCGGCGAACAGCCCCGACACCCCCATCACGATCAGGACGATGGCGACGAATACCACTCCCATCATGATCTGGGTTTGGTCGAGGGAGGCGAAGGCCGCTTCGATGTTCTGAAGAATGTCCACCGGCGCCCCCTAGACCTTGATGTTCATCATGATGCGCATGACGATGATGTTCAGCAGCAGCAGCCCACCCGTCGTGCCCGCAATGTATGGAAAAATCGGGTCTCCCATGATCGAGTCGTAATAGTCGGGTTTGATCGCGAGAAGCAGCGCCCCCATCCCGATCGGGAACAGCGACAGGAACCATGCGGAGAAACGCCCCTCGGCGGTAATCGCGAGAACCTTGCGGAACATCTGCATCCGCGCGCGGATCAGGTTGGAGAGGCTGTCGAGGATTTCGGCGAGGTTGCCGCCGCTGCCGTATTGGATGCGGACCGAGACGACGACGTAGCGGAGGTCGGGCAGCGGTACGCGTTCGCTCATGTTGCCAATCGCCTGCTGCATATCGAGACCGTAGGTGATCTCGTCGACGACGAGGCCGAACTCGGTGCCGATCGGATCCGGCAGCTCCTCCGCGACCATGCGCAGACCCGAGTTGAGCGGATGACCGGCGCGCAGGCTGCGCACGATCAGATCGATCGCCTCCGGCAGTTGCTCCGAAAACGCCTTGAGGCGGCGCTTGCGACGGCCGCGCAGGTAGGAAATCGGCATGTATACGCCCATCGCCACGCCGATGAGCAGCGACAATTCCCAAGGCGTGCGAAACCCGATGCGAAGGCCGAACACCAGAAGGACAGAGAGCCCCGCCATAATCAGGAACAACTGGGCGAGCGAAAGATCGGCCCCGGCATGGTAGATCAGCTTGCGCAAATTCTCGATCGGATTGGTCGCATCCGATGCCGGGCGGCGACGGCGCAGGCGCTGCAGCACCTCTTCCGACGCCATGCCGGAATCGAGCATCAGCAGACGGCGGTTCACCTTGGCGCGGATACGGGCGTCCCCTCCCGGGAACAATTGCAGCGCGCCATCGACCAGCAGCATCACGCCGACGAACAGGACGCCGTAGATGATGATCACCTGCACGGGAGAGAGCGATCCGATCGCGAGATTTGCCATGCCCTACCCCCTTTGCGGTGTGAACATCTCGGTGCTGAGGCGGATACCCCAGGCGGCGAGACGCTCGGAAAATTTCGGACGGATGCCGGTCGCGGTGTGGTAGCCGAGAACCTTGCCGTTCTCGTCCACGCCGGTGCGCACGTAGGTGTAGATTTCCTGCATCGTGATGATGTCGCCCTCGATGCCGACGATCTCCTGGATGCTGGTGACGCGCCGCGCGCCGTCGCTCATGCGGTTGAGCTGAAGGATCACGTGCAGGCCCGAGGCCATCTGCGCGCGCATCGTCCGTTCCGGCAGGACGAAGCCGGTCATGCCGAGCATCTGTTCGAGGCGGGAGAGCGCATCGCGGGCGGAGTTGGCGTGTACCGTGGTCATCGAGCCTTCGTGGCCGGTGTTCATCGCCTGCAGCATGTCGATCACCTCGCCGCCGCGCACCTCGCCGACGATGATGCGGTCGGGGCGCATACGCAGGGCGTTGCGCAGGAGATCGCGCTGGCTCACCGCGCCCTTGCCCTCGACGTTGGCGGGGCGGGTTTCCATGCGCACGGTGTGGGTCTGCTGAAGCTGGAGCTCCGCCGCGTCTTCGATCGTGCAGATGCGCTCATCGTTGCTGATGTACGACGACAGGCTGTTGAGCATCGTCGTCTTGCCCGAGCCGGTGCCGCCCGAGATCAGCACGTTGAGGCGGCAGCGCACCACGGCGTGGAGCAGTTCGGCCATCTGTTCGGTCAGGCTTCCCATCTCGACCAGACGGTCCATGTTGTAGGGAATGCGCGAGAATTTGCGGATCGAGAGCAGCGGACCGTCGATCGCGCACGGCGGAATGATCGCGTTGACGCGCGACCCGTCGGGCAGACGGGCGTCCACCCAGGGCTGGGATTCGTCGACGCGGCGGCCGACGCGGGAGACGATCTTCTCGATGATGCGCAGGAGATGGCGGTCGTCCTTGAACCGCACATTGGTGAGTTGCAGACGGCCGTGACGCTCCACGAACACTTGCTCGTGCGTGTTCACGAGGATGTCCGAAACCGTGATGTCCTTGAGCAAAGGCTCGAGCGGACCAAGCCCGAGCACCTCGTCGAGAATCTCGTCCACCAGCTTCGCGGTTTCGGAACCGTTGAGTGCCACCCCTTCCTCGACCAGGAGTTCGCGCACCACCGAACCGACTTCACGCTGCAACTGCTCGACCTCGATCTTGTCGAGCACCGAGAGGTTGAGGATGTCGAGGAGCTTCTGGTGAAACCGCACCTTGAGCTCGGTCAGATCCCGCTTGCCGTCGCCGTCGCGCTTCGGCGCGAGCGACGGCATGTCGCCCGCCTTCTCGACCTTGGCGGGCGCCGGTGCGTTGGAAGTCTTGGCGAGGCTCTCGGAAAACCGTCGAAACATCCACCCTACTCCTTTTACCGTTAACTACCGCTGGACGCGTTCGCTTCGGCCCGGGCGAAATCCTTGACGTCGCTCGCGACCATGTCTTCGACGGCGCGGCCGAAGCGGCTGCGCCGGTTGATCGCGTATGCCGGAACGCCGCGATTGACGGATTCCGAGACGAGATCGAAATCGTTGGGAATGACGTGGCTGAACGGCATCCCCAGCGCCTTCTCCGCCTGGCGCAGGTCGATGCTGTCGCCCCACCGCTTGCGGTAGCGGTTGAGCAGCACGCCGACCGGCACCTGACTACGGCCGTCGTCGTGCAGCGCATCGATAATCTTGCGGGTCTGATGGATCGACGGAACCGAAAGCTGCGTCACCACGAGAACGCGGTCGGCGCGCAGCAGGATCGCCTCCATCCAGTCGGTCAGCGCGTGCGGCAGATCGACGACGACGAAATCGTAGTTCTGCCGCGCCACGTCGATGAGGTGCCCGACCACGTCGGTCTTGAGCGCTTCGAGCGGAATCGGCACCGCTGGCGCGGTGAGCACGTCGAACCCACCTTCCGCCGTCGACACCGCGGCCTTGAGCAGTTCGGCATCGAGGCGATCGGGCTGAGCGGCGATCTCGATCAGACCCGAGCGATTCTCGAGGTCGAGATAGAGCCCCGCGACGCCGAACTGAACGTCGAGATCGATCAGGCAGACACGGCTGCGGGCGGACTTGGCGCCGACCAGGGCGCAGGCGGTGTTGACCGCCAGCGTGGTCGCGCCCATGCCGCCGCAACCGCGGGTGAACGCATAAACGCGCCCCCGCCCGCCGCTGTCGCCGGTGCGCGACCGGGTCTTGGCGTCGGCGGTGCGCAACGCCTCGACCATTTCCTCGTGGGTGAACGGCTGCGGCAGGAAGTCGTCGACGCCGTCGCGCAGCAGGCTGCGGATCGCCGCGGTAGACAGACTGTCCGAGGTAGCGATCAGCGCCGTGTGGCCGTTGATCACCTCGCGTTTGAGGAAATGCAGCGCGGCGAGATCGTCTGCGTCGTGCATGTCGACGTCGCACAGCAGGACCTCGGGCGCCTTGCCTTCGGCAAACGACAACCGCGTATCCTTGAGGGCGCCGATCCGGATATCGACCTGAACGCGGGGCTCGTGGGCGAGCGCCGCAAGCAGGGAATCCCTGGACTCGGCCGTCCGCACCACCGCGCTGATCCTGGTTGGCAATCCGTTACCCATTCCGACCTCGTTTCACTCCACTCTCCCCCTACAAACCGCGCATCAGGAGCCCGCGGTAGCCATGTCTTCGCCCGTCAGCGTCGCCCGGATGTCCGGGATCGTCTCGGGAAGATCGGTGAACGCTCCAAAAATTGAAAAGACCGCCCCGAGCACGAAAAAAGGATACTTGACGCCCGTCACGGTGACGGTGACCGCAGGCACTGCGGGCCCGCCGGCGAAGCCTACGCCGATGTAGCGGTAGCTGACCCGCACGTTGCTCGCCTTGATGAACGGGAAGATATTGGTCATCGCAGCGAGAATCGTTGGGAAACCCGCGCCGTCACAGGTTGCACCGGTACATTCGAGAGTGCCGAAGTCGCTGCACGGCGCGTCGGCCTCCCGGCACGCTTGGCCAAGAAATCCGTCTCCGGTATAGCCGTTGATCGACGGCACTCCGGCGACGGCAGGATCCCGAACCACCGCCATGCGCGCGCCCAGCTGGGCAGCCTCCTCGATACTTTTCCACCAGTAGATCGCCAGCCCCATCTCGACGATGCCGAACACCAGCGCGAAGAACAGCGGCGCGATCACGACGAACTCGACCATCGTCGTCGCGCCGTTGTCTTTCAGGAAGTTTCGGAGGGTTCGCATCGCCGCCTCCTACTCGCCGATATGCCGGGCTTCGTCGGCCACCACGATGGTGGTGATCGCGCCAAGACCGAAGTACCTAAGGACAGGAGTATTCACCGGAACCGTTGCGGTCACGCGAATCGTCACCACCGGGTCGACCCCTGAGAGTGCGCCGTTGGTCGTCGTGGTGAGCTGCTCGACAGCAACGGTGTTGGGTTCGCTCCAGAAGGCATAACCAGTCCCCGTTCCGTCAGGAGTCCCGGTGAGAGCGACCTGCTGCGCCTGGGCGATCGTGGTCCCGTCGATCGGCACGCGCGAAAGGTAGCGCGTCGCGTCGCGGACACCTTGATTGACGATATTGTGGTACCAGAGCTGCATTCCGGTCCCGATCATGATGAACAGAAGAATAAGCAGCACTGGCAACACCATCACGAACTCGACCATCACAGTCGCATCGTCGGCACGCCCGAAGGATCGCACCCGTCTTTTCGACATCCGATCGGTTGAAGGCACATTCATGGCCGGCCTCACCGATACAGAACCGGATATTCATGAACCACGCCGCTCTGGTCTCCCGGCTCGGCGATCCCGATCATTTCGAACCAAATGTCCTCGGTGCTCGATCCGTCGAGACCGACGGGCTCGGTCATGAACATCCGCGCAAATGCCTTCACCGGAACGTCCGTCGTCGCGCCGTGGATATTTTCCTCGAGGCAGTTGACGATCGCGACGATCAGCACCCGCCGATCGTTGTATTCCGACCCCTTGATCTCGTTGCTCGAACACACGCCATTGCCGTTCTCGCCCCCGAGCGACGACTTGTCGGGGATCATGTTGTTATCGACTTCGTAGCGGTAGGCGTCGTAGCGGGTGGTCACGCCCGCAGGCAGCGCAGCGCCGCCGTGATTGATCGACCAGTAGCTGGCGAGATCGAAGGTGGCATTACCGAAGCGCCCGCTGGCGCAGGTGTCGCTGGCGAAGCAGGTATCGCGCGGCAGGGCGACGGTATTCCCCGCGCCCGCGGGCGCGTCATCGAGCTTGTTGAGGGTGCAGTCCCCGGTATCGACCTTGCCCTTGGTGACGTTCGCCGCCGGAGCAAAATCGGCGTCCTCCTTATCCTTCTTGAGCGGCGGATCCCAAATGTCGAAGCGGACGTTGAGGCCGGCATGAACCGACACCGATTCACCGGGCGAGATGTCGACGGTGCCCTCGGAGCATTGGGTGTTGGCGTTGACGATCGCGAGCGCGCAACGGATCGAATCCGCACCGCTGCCGCCGCCCTTCATGCACGGCGAGTTGCCGAGCATGGAGAGCGCGAGCAGGCCGTAGTCGCCGGGCCCCCACGCGCTACCGTTGCCACTGCTCTTCACCAGGATCTGCTGGCCCATCGTCGGCGTATATTCTGCGCCCGCTCCCGCGGTCGCTTCATAGGGATTGCAGATCATCAAGGGCGGATAGTTGCAAACTTCCTGCTTGAAACCCGCCACCGCCTGGGCGCGCGACGTGCCCTGGCTCGGCGTGTTGATGCCGAACGCGGCGAGCACCGGCAGCAGCAGATAGTTCATCGTTACCGGCGCGACAGTCACCTCGACGAAGCGCGCATCGAGATCGTCGGCGGCGTCGCAGTCCGAAGTGCCGGCCTCGATGGTGCAGAGCACCACGTCGCCCGCCGGGCGCGTCGAGGTGCCGGGGGCGGGGTCGGTGCCGAGCGCGGAGAGGAACACCATCCGCTGAATCGTCAGGCCCGACTGGCCGGTGCCGAAACTCTGGATGTCGCTGACCAGGTCAGTGCGCGGTTGACCGCGCCGTTTTCGCCGTTGAGTTCCTGTGCCGCCGCGAGCGCGGCATGGTCGGCGAAGGTGACGAGCTGGCTGTGCAGGTTATACAGGCGCCCGACATCGACGACGAGCGCGCCGATGGCGCAGAACAGCGCCATCGAGACGACTACCCAGATTGCGACGACACCCCGAGCATCCCCCACCAGATTCGCCTGATGGGGAGTTCGATCAGTTTGTTGCCGTTCTTCGCATCCGGGTTTCGTCGTCATATGCTCATCCGTCTCAGCCCGCGCTTATTTGTCGCCGCTGTTGGTGCTGCCAACCTCGGTGGTCCGCAGTTTCTTCGGCGGTTTGACCTTGTCGGTGCGGTAGAGGTCCATCGCCACGCCGGCGCGTTCGCCGCTGAAGGTGATCGGTTCGTCGACGTCCTGCGGCTCAGGATAAACCACCTGGGCGGCGATGTTCTGCCGCACCGCGTTCCCGAACTCCGCTTCGGCGGGGCCGAAGGTCGGCTGACGGTCGCACGCCGAGAGCGCCGCGATGGCGGCAAGTCCGAAGGCAACCGGCCCGATCGATGCAAAGACTTTCATGCTACTGGTCCTCCCATCCGAGGGCTGGTTACTTGACGATATACCCGTACGATCCACCGAGGCCGCCGCCCTGGGCCAACGCCGCCGCGGCAGGCGCGCCTTCGAGTTCGCCCTTCAGGAAGAAATCGAGTTCGGTCGGCATCTGGAAGCGGTCGGTCGGCGCGGCGAGCGCACCCGGCACCGTCGGCTTCACCAGGCGCGGAGTGATGATCACCACGAGTTCGGTCTGGTTGCGGTTGTAGTTGGCGCTGCGGAACAGGGTGCCGAGCACCGGCACGTCGCCGAGCCAGGGCAGCTGCTGTGCCTGATCGCGGAAGTTGTCCTGCAACAGGCCCGCGATCGCGAAGGTCTGGCCGTCGCGCAGTTCCACCTGTGTGGTGGTGCGGCGCACCGACAAGCCGGGAACGACGATGTTGTCGTACTGGACCGAAACCGTCGAATCGATCGAGCTGACTTCGGTGTTCAGCACCAGGTTCATCAGCGAGCCGTCGAGCACAGTCGGCGAGAATGCGAGACTGACGCCGAACTGCTTGAACTCGATGGTGATGGTGGTGCCGCCGGCGTTGGTGGTCTGCGCCACCGGGATCGGGAACTCGCCGCCAGCGAGGAAATCGGCGGTGCCGCCCGAAAGCACGATCAAATTCGGCTCGGCGAGGGTCTTAACCACGCCCTTGTCTTCGAGCGCATCGAAGATGCCCTGAAGGGTCACGCGGCTGGTGTCGAGCGACGCACCGCCGCCGCCGAAGGTATCCGCGGGAATGCCGACGCCGGTGACCAACGACAAGGTGAGATCGCCGGGACGGCCGATCAGCGCGGTGTTGAAACCGAGCTCCTTGATCACCGAACGCTGCACTTCGGCGAAGCGCACCGAAAGCATCACCTGCTGGTTGCCGCCGACAGTCATGAAGTTGGTGTGTAGCGCTTGGCGACGTCGAGCGCGCGGTTCATCTGCGCGGCGCTCGAAACCTGGCCGCCGACGACCACCGCGTCGCCCGCGGGATAGACGTTGATGTGCTCGTCGGGCATCAGCTCGAAGAGCTTCGCCTTGAGGCCGGTGATATCGTAGGAAACGACGAGGTCGACCACCGCCATCACCTGACCGTTGGCGCCGATGAACGAGAGGTTAGTCGAACCGAGGGTCTTGCCGAGGACGTAGACCATCGAGCGGGTCAGCGGCACCACGTCGGCGATGTCCGGGTTGCCGATCGACACCTCGCGGAACGGCCGGTCGACCTGCAAAAGCTGCGACTTGTTGACCGGAACGACGAACTCGCCACCGTGCGGCGTGCCCGGAATGCTCACCCGGCGACCGGCCGCCGCGGCGGGGGCCACGGCATTCTGAGGGGCGGCGACGGTTTTCATCGGCACCAGCGGCTTGGGCGCGCTCTGGGCGCTGGCCGGCGAAAATGCGGCACCAAAGACGATGACGGCGACGGTAAGCGCTGCTCTGACTAGGACGTTCGACATACCCCTGCCCCTTTTTTCTTGGGCCGGCCCGGTCGGTCCGAGCCGGCGTTCCGTCACCTGGCGACCGAAACCGTCGAGACTTCCGACCCGCGGCGCACCTTGACCGAAGGCCGCACGTAGACGGTGCCATCGGGTTTCGGCTTGCGCTCCGACGCGAGATCGTGGACGTGAATGGTTCGGGTGTCGGCCTTATCGATCGCGAGCATGTTGCGGAGTGCAAGCGTGAGCGACCCGACCCGCATCGCAAGCGCGAGCTTCTGCGCCTGCTCGGGCGTCACCTCGACGGTGACGGTGCGCACCACCTGCGGCTTGCTCTGAGCCTCGTTGGCATCCTGGTCGACGCCGCGGACCATCACATCCTGCAGGACGACATCGGTGACCTGGTTCTCCGATCCTTGTCCGATCTGGCGGGTGAGTAGGACGTCGACCCGATCACCCGGCAGCAGGAAACCCGCAACGCCGCTCACCGCGTTGACCTGAATGGCGAAGGCGCGCTTGTCTTCGGGAATCAGCGTCGACATCGTCGCCCGCCCACCGAACCCGGAAACCTTGGCGGCGACGACCGGCTCGCCGCTGGCGATCCCGCGGATCGCAACGCGATCCTGGCTGCGGTCTCCCAAAATATCGGAGATGCTGGTGAACGCACCGGACGGGACACTGTCTTTCGGCCAACTGACCAACTTGAGATGTTCGGCACCGATGCGGCTGCCGAACTTGAGATCGGTCGAGGCGACCACAATGCTTGTCACGGGAAACGGCGCCTGCGCGACCTGGTCGCTCTGCGCACGTTGCCCATCGAGTGCCCGGCTGACGAAAAACACGGCCGCGCCCGCCAGGACGACTCCGATAGCCAGGGTAATGATCGGGCGTGCTTTCATGATCCGGCCCCCGAGTGAATATGGGCTTGCAAAGCCGCGACCCGGTTGCATCAGGTAACCGGGGCGGTCAGGAGAGGTCGGACCGCGGCATCTTCGTGAATGTCGCGGTCCAGTTTTTGCCGATTACTGAGCGGCGGTCTTGAGGTTGGTATCCACCTTGGTCACGATCGTGTTCGCGGACGAACCGATGCTGATAAACAGCGTGATCAACACCGCAACGAAAATGCCGGCGAGCGCCACCCACTCGACCATCACGACGCCATCTTCGTTTTTCACGAAAGAGCGGATCGACGCACCAAACTTGTTCAGGACTGCTTTCATGACGGGAACTCCCTTTTTCTGATCACCCGGTATCCCCTCTTCCTCGATGTTTCGAAACATCGGGAACCAACCAAATCCAAAGGCCGACTTTCGATAGATGTCCCCGAGCGTTGGCTCCACGGACAGACCTCGTTACGAGATGCGACACATGACCGAACTCCGGAGCTTTACCTACGAAACCGAACCTGCAGGGAATTACTGAAGAACGAGAAGGCTGGATTGCTCCCACTTCGGAGAGGAGGGAT
>QKGW01000518.1 GCA_003250275.1 Alphaproteobacteria bacterium | reverse complement strand
GGCAGATTCATCGACTGAACCTTTTTCTTCCGGGCAGTTTCGCGTTAGCTTATGAGCCATTCATCCGAGAGGGGGCTCGACCACAATGCTGGGCAATTTCGGCGCGCGGCGCCGCTTCACCGACCTCAGCGAGCAGGAAGTGCTCGCCCTGGCGATTTCGTCGGAAGAGGACGACGCGCGGATCTACCGCACCTACGCCAACCGCGTGCGTGAGGACTATCCCGCCACCGCGAAGATGCTCGACGCGATGGCGACCGAGGAGATGGGCCATCACAACCGGCTGATCGAGCTGCACAAGCACCGCTTCGGCGACGTCATCCCGCTGATCCGCCGCGAGCACGTCGCCGGGTATTACGCCCGCACCCCGACCTGGCTGGTGGAAAACCTCGGGATCGAGCGCATCCGCGCAGAAGTGATCGGGATGGAGAGCGCGGCGCACAATTTCTACGTCAACGCCGCGCAGCGCGTCACCGACGCCGACACCCGCAAGCTCCTCGGCACCCTCGCCGCAGCCGAAGCCGCGCACATGCGCCTCGGCGAAACCCTGAAGGAAAAGCACCTCACCGAGGAGGTGAAGTCCGACGAGGACGCCGAAGCGCACCGCCAGTTCGTTCTCACCTGGGTGCAGCCCGGCCTCGCGGGGCTGATGGACGGCTCGGTCTCGACCCTCGCGCCGATCTTCGCCACCGCGTTCGCCACCCAGAACACCTGGACCACCTTCCTCGTCGGCCTCGCCGCCTCGATCGGCGCGGGCATCTCGATGGGCTTCACCGAAGCAGCCTCGGACGACGGCACGATCTCCGGGCGCGGCTCGCCGATCAAGCGCGGCATCGCCGCGGGCGTGATGACCACGCTCGGCGGCCTCGGCCATGCGCTGCCCTACATGATCCCGCACTTCTGGACCGCGACGGTGATCGCCTGCTGTCTGGTGTTCTGCGAACTCTGGGCGATCGCCTGGATTCAGAAGCGCTACATGGACACGCCGTTCCTGCGCGCCGCGCTTCAGGTGGTGCTCGGCGGTACGTTGGTGTTCGGTGCAGGCATCCTGATCGGCAGTGCGTGACGCACGGCACAGATCGCCGGGCGCGCCGGGCGCAGGATCGAGAGAACCAGGGAGGGGACAGGACAAGATGAGGGGCAAGCCGAATTTCGGCGGGATCGTCGGCCTGATGGCCGCACCCGCCTTGCTCGCCGCCATCGTCGCGTCGTACACCGCGTTCTGGTTCTACAACGCAGACCAGATGAAAGAGCACCTCGCCGCCTGGGCCGCCGAGCGCCAGGCCCTCGGCGACGAGGCGGAGTACGTCGTCGCCGGCACTTCGGGCTTCCCGATGCGCGTCGTGCTCGAGGTTTCCGCCGCCAGGGTCGCCTTCCATCGCGGCGAGAGCACTTGGTCCCTCGCCGCGCCCAAACTCGAACTCGTCAGCCGGGTGTTCTCGCCGCGCGCGATTTCGATCGAGCTGCCCGACGGCACCGAGGTCCGCCGCACCCGCGCCGACCGCGCCGACGTGCTGCGCAAGAGCGGCGGCGTCGCCCGCCTCGACTTCCGCGTCGATTCCGCCGAGGCGCTGCGCACCGCGCGCTTCGGCGTCGACGGCCTCGTCCTCGGCGGCAGCTGGAACGGCACCGCGATGACGTCGCCGATGCGCATCGGCCACGGCACCCTCGACGTCGCGGTCGAGCCCGCCCTCGCCACCGCGAAGAACGAGGCCGCGCCGACCGCGCGCATCGACCTCGAAGCCCGCGACCTGCGCTGGCCCGACACCGTCGCCGTGCCGCTCGGGCCGGAGGTCGCCTCGATCGACTTCGAGGCGGACATCACCGGCCCGATCAAAGCCGGACCGCTCCACGACGCCCTCGCCGACTGGCGCGCCGCCGGCGGCACCGTCGCGGTCAAGCGCGTCGGCCTGCACTGGGGCAAGTCGTCGCTCGACGGCACCGGCACGCTGGTGCTCGATAAGCGCCTCCAGCCCACCGTCTCGCTCGCCGCGCGGGTCGAGGGGTTCGTGCCGCTCGTCGACGTGCTCGACACCGCCGGACTGATCCGCGATTCCGACGCCACTCTCGCGCGCCTCGTGCTCGGCCGCGAGATGCCCGCGAGCGGCCCCGCCAACCTCTCGCTGTCGCTGCGCGACGGCGTGGTCTACGCCGGCCCGCTGGCGCTCGTCCGCGTGCCCGACGTGACCTGGCCGGGCGCGCCCGCCGCGCCGCCGAGCGCGGGCCTGCTGCAACCCAACATCGACATCGGCAAGGACGGCAAGGTCCGCCGCAAGGGCGACCCGCTATGACGCTCCGCCGCTCCCGCCGCGGCGGCTGAGGCGATGCCCGAGCCCGACCGCAAGCGCCAGCTCCGCGGCAAGAAGCGCATCGCCTTCGCCGCCCTGGCGGTGGCGGCGGCGCTCTGGATCACCGCGCATTCCCTGCCGCCCGCGCCCTGGGTCGGCTATCTCCGCGCCGCCGCCGAGGCGGCGATGATCGGCGGCCTCGCCGACTGGTTCGCGGTCACCGCGCTGTTCCGCCGTCCGCTCGGCCTCCCATTCCCCCACACCAACCTGCTGGAAACCAACCGCGCCAAGATCGCGCGCGGCCTCGCCGCTTACGTCGAGCGCGAGTTCCTGCGCAGCGACATGCTCGCGGAACAGGTGCGCGCGATCCGCTTCGGCGACGCCCTCTCCGATTTCCTCCGCGAG
>QKGW01000279.1 GCA_003250275.1 Alphaproteobacteria bacterium | reverse complement strand
ACGGTGATCCAGACCCGTCACCGCATCCCCGAAGCCCCCTTGGGCGAGCACCAGATCCTCGTCTACCAGGTGCCGATCCCCGAGCCGCTGCGCTGGATGGAGGCGCGCGAGAGCGAGACCCGCAAGATGCACGCGCTCGCCGAATACGGCGTGATGCACGTGCGCCTCTACGAGGACATCGCGCACATGGGGCGGATCGTGAAGTCCTACGACTATCCGGTGCGGGTGAACGGCCGCTACATCATGGCGCCTTCGCCGATCCCGAAGTTCGACAACCCGAAGATGGACATGATGTCCGCGCTCCAACTCTTCGGCGCCGGGCGCGAGAAGCGCATCTACGCGGTGCCGCCCTACACCCGCGTCGAAAGCCTCGATTTCGAGGATCATCCGTTCGAGATCCAGACCTGGGACGACGGCTGCGCGCTCTGCGGCGCGACCGACAGCTACCTCGACGAAGTGGTGATCGACGACAAGGGCGGCCGGATGATGGTCTGCTCCGACACCGACCACTGCGAGAAACGCCGCGCCCAAGGCCACACCGGGCCAATGGCCGCGCCCTATGGGGAGACGACGCGATGAACCTGGTCGCCACCGCGCAGATCCTCGACGACGATCCGCCGCTGCTTTCGGTCAAAGGGCTCGGCAAGAGCTACGGCGGCGCGCTCGGCTGCCGCAACGTCGACTTCGACCTCTGGCCCGGCGAGGTGCTCGGCATCGTCGGCGAGAGCGGCTCGGGCAAGTCCACCCTGCTCAACTGCCTCTCGGGGCAGTTGGAGGCGGACGCCGGGGAAATCCTCTACCGCGACCGCATCGGCGAGACCATGGACTTCCGCACCCTCCCCGAACCGCGCCGCCGAGCGCTCCTGCGCGGCGAGTGGGGCATGGTCCACCAGAACCCGCGCGACGGCCTGCGCCTGCGCGTCTCCGCGGGTGCCAACATCGGCGAACGGCTGATGGCCCAGGGCGAGCGCCATTACGGCGGCATCCGCGGCGCGGCGATGAACTGGCTCTCCCGCGTCGAGATCGACACCGGGCGCACCGACGACCTGCCGATCCGCTTCTCCGGCGGAATGCAGCAGCGCCTCCAGATCGCGCGCACCCTCGTCACCGGGCCGCGCCTGGTGTTCATGGACGAGCCCACCGGCGGCCTCGACGTTTCGGTCCAGGCGCGCCTTCTCGACCTCATCCGCGGCCTCGTCGACGAACTCGGCGCGGCGTGCGTGATCGTCACCCACGATCTCGCGGTGGCGCGCCTCCTCGCTCACCGGCTGATGGTGATGAAGGGAGGTGAAGTGGTGGAAGCGGGCCTCACCGACCAGGTGCTCGACGACCCGCACCACCCATATACACAGCTTCTGGTTTCCTCGGTTCTGCAGGTGTGACGATGACGACGATGCTGACCATCCAGGGTCTCGCCAAGACCTTCACCCTGCACACCCAGGGCGGCGTGCGCATCCCGGTGTTCGACGGCCTCGACCTCTCGGTCGCGGCGGGCGAATGCGTGGTGCTGCACGGCCCCTCGGGCGCGGGCAAATCCACCCTGCTGCGTGCGATGTACGCCAACGTCCTCCCCGACGCCGGATCGATCCGGGTGCGGCACCAGGGCCGCGTCGTCGACATCGCCGCCGCGAACAGCCGCACCGTTCTCCAGGTGCGCCGCCACACCATCGGCTACGTCAGCCAGTTCCTCAGCGTGATTCCGCGCGTGCCGACGCTCGACGTCGTCGCCGAACCGCTGCTGCGCGCCGGCGTCGACCGCGACACCGCGCACGAACGCTCGGCGGCGCTGCTCGAGCGCCTCAACGTGCCGCCGCGGCTGTGGGCGCTCGCGCCCGCGACCTTCTCGGGCGGCGAACAGCAGCGCGTCAACATCGCGCGCGGGCTGATCGCGCCGAAGCCGATCCTCCTGCTCGACGAACCGACCGCCTCGCTCGACGCCGCCAACCGCGACGTTGTGGTCGAGCTGATCGCCGAAGCCAAGGCGCGCGGCGCGGCGGTCGTCGGCATCTTCCACGACGCCCCCACCCGCGACAAAGTGGCGGACCGTCTGTTCGACCTCGTTTCTCTTAAGGCTGCGTGACCGAAATGATCCTCACCAATGCCCGCATCGTCACCCGCGACGCCGTGATCGAAGGCACCGTCGAAATCGCCGACGGCCTGATCCGCTCGGTCGACGAAGGCAACACCGCGAACCCGGCGGCGATCGACCTCGAAGGCGACTACCTGCTTCCCGGCCTCGTCGAGATGCACACCGACAACATGGAAAAGAACCTCGAACCGCGCCCCGGGGTGAAATGGCCGTCGCCGATGGCCGCGGTTCTCGCCCACGACGCGCAGATCGCGAGCGCGGGGATCACCACGGTGTTCGACGCGATCAGCATCGGCGAGGCACACAAGATCGGACGCGACGCGCTCCTCGACGACAGCATCGCGGGCGTCGAACGCGGCCTCAAGGAGGACGTGCTGCGCGCCGACCACCTGATCCACCTGCGCTGCGAGGTGGTGGGCGCGACGGTGGTCGACCTCGCCGGGCCGCACATGAACAACCCGCTGGTCAAGCTGGTGTCGCTGATGGACCACACGCCGGGTCAGCGCCAGTGGAGCGAGATCAGCCACTGGCTGCGCTACAACAAGACCGAGCACCTGCCCAAGACCGAGGTGGAAAGCCGCCTTGCCAAGCTGCGCGAGGC